>CAYUQG010000026.1:0-4883 GCA_964446915.1 Candidatus Woesearchaeota archaeon | reverse complement strand
GAAGAAGGAGACATAATCCTATGCACTGTAGACCGAATTGTTGGAACAGGAGTCTTTGTTAAAATAGAGGGAACTTCAAAAGAAGGGGGCATTACCTTGAGTGAAATAGCACCAGGAAGAATTAGAAATTTAAGAGATTATGTTGTCCCAAAAAAGAAAATAGTCTGTAAAGTCTTAAGAATAGATTCTTCTGAAAATATACATTTAAGTTTAAGAAGAGTAACACCAAAAGAAATCAAAGAGGTAAAAGAAAAATACCAATTAGAAAGCAGTTATCAAAAAATGTTAAAAACAGTGTTAGGAGAAATTGCAGAAAAAATTATTGCAGAAATACAAAAAAAAGAAAAGCTGGTTGATTTTCTACAAGCATCTAAAGAAGATTCTAAAGAACTTGAAAAGATTGTTGGAAAAGAACAAGCAAAAAAAATTTTAGATATTTTAAAAAATCAAAAAAAGAAAACCTATGAAATTAAAAAAGTTTTTGATTTAACAACAAATCAACCCAATGGTTTAGAACTTATAAAAAATATTCTCAAATCTGTGGAAAAGGCAGAAATTAAATATATTTCTGCAGGAAAATATTCAATAAAAACAAAAGATGCTAATATTAAAAACGCAGACCACCAATTAAAAAAAATAATTGACAAAATAAGAAAACAGGCGAAAACAAATAAATTAGATTTTGACTTCAAGGAAAAGTAAGGATTTAAAAAACAAAAAGCTTATATATTCAATAAAAGATTTATTTTCATGGAAAAGGCAGATAAATTCGAAGTCATTCTCTTAGGCATAATTTTTGACCCAAAAACAAAAAAAATTCTTATAGGAAGAAGAGAAAATGACCCAGATATTCCAAAACTTAGTTGGTGTTTTCCAGGAGGAAGAGCAAATCATCAAGAAGATATTGATAAAACCTTAAAAAGAACAATCAAAGAAAAGACAGGATTGTCGATTAAAAATTTAGGGGCAATTTTTTCAAGAACATATCCAGAAAAAAAAGATTTGTTATCTGTTTATTTTTTAACAGAAGCATTTGAAGGAAAAGAAAGACCTGGACAAGATATCAAAGAATTAAAATGGGTTTCTCCAAAAGAGTTAGAAAAATATTTCACCACATCTTTTCACAAAAAGCTTAAAGAATTTTTAATTGACCTTGTATAAAAAAAGATTATTATAAAATTAGATATCAAACTTGAAAATTGGAAAAGTTACCGAGGATGCCCATACTGGGTTTTTTATAAAATGGGATTAAGAAATACAAAGATATAAAAAAGAATTTTTTCTTAATCTTTTATGAAAAAAAAGGATTGTATGCCTTCTATTTATTTTGGATTTCTCTCTGGTTTTTCAATCTTGATGTTCTTTCTTATGGCAAAAGCATTATTAAAATTAATACCTATTTTTTCAAATATTTATTCTTCAACTATTTTAGCACTAATAATTTATTTTATGTGTTTAAGATTTTCCTATAATTATGCTAAGTATGACAAAGATTTAAGAAAAAGTCTTTTATATTCCTCAATTAGTTTACTGATAATTTATTATTTGATTACAGGACTAATATATTTAATTTAAAAATGAAACTTAAATTTTTTCTAAATAAAAAAGGCGAGAAAGAATATACTCTCAAAGAAGAAATCGATGGGCAAAAAACAAAAGACGCACATTATAAATTTTTAAAAATAAGAGATGCGAAGAGAGATTAAAACAACTTCTTCTGTTCTTCCAAAAGTGCAACACCATATTCTCCGTCGTAACCTGGCTTAATTCTAATTTTTCCTTCACGATTTTTCAAAATCAATTCAACAAGTTTTTCATTAATCTCTTTTCCAAACATTTGCTCTTTTGTAGCATTTAATAAAACATTAAATTCATTTTTAAATTTTTCAATAATTTCATTATAAATTTTCCAAACTTTTTGAGAAGACATTCCAGAATTTGATTGTAATGCAATTAGTTCATGCAAAGGAAGCAGAGTATAAAATTTTTTTGCATTTTCAGGTTTGTAGTTTGCATCTTCTTTTGCAATTTCTTCAACTCGATAATCAACACCTACAATCAAAGGTTTTTTGCAAACAGGACAGATTTTGTTTAATTGTTTTGTTTTTTCAGGCCCACATGAAAAATTACAATTCCTATGCCCATCCCAATGATATCTTCCATAAGCTGGCGGGGTTTCAATTGTTGCTTTCAATCCTTGCCCTGTTCTAATTACTTTAATAATATTATCATAAGTTAATTCAGGAATTTCAAAAATTGTTGATTCTCTTCCAATTCTCCAGGGCCAAAAACTATGACAATCTGAAAAACTCACAACATTTACTTTTTCTTTAAATCGCCAAAGCATTTGCGGGTCTGCACTTATTCCTGATTCAATTGCATAAATATGCTTTGTCTGTTCTTCAAAACATTCTTGTAAACTATCAAAACCTTTTTTACTTCCAAACAAACCAAACCAAGGAGTCATGCAATGTGCAGGAATAATTTCAATTTTGTCGTCTATTTCTTTCATATCTTTTACAAAATCCTTGCAAGAAATTCCAAAAATAGGTCTTCCATCATAATCTACTCTTCCTTTACTTTTCAAATATTCTGTAATTTCATCTGCAATTTTTCTATTGGGTGCAAAAATCACAAGATGAATTGCTCGCCCTTTTCCTCCCTGAGTATACATAAAACTAATTTCTGTTTGCCAAATAAAAGGAAAACCATTTACTGTTCGCAAAATACCATTTTCATCTTCTGTAAGTTTTTCATCAATTTCTTTTCTATGTTCAGGATGTTGAAAATCCCCTGTGCCCAAAAGTCCAAGTCCTTTAATTCGCGCATATTTCTCAAGATTTTCAATACTTAAATTACTAGAAGTTGCCCGAGCATAACGAGAATGAACATGAAGGTCTGCAATAATTTCCATGTTACAAAAAAGAACTTATGTTTTTTAAGGGTTTAGATTATGCTCTTTTAAAAAAAGATAAAATTATAAAATAAGTTTTCTTATTGATTTTATGATTGAATGGATAATTGCAATTTTAGTGGCAATAGTTGTTGGCTATTTTATAGGAAAGCATTTTACCGAAAAAGCTAAATTTGGAGATAAAGAAGCAATTTTAAAGGCTGACTGGGAAAAGAAGATTGCAATTTTAGAAAAAGATTATGAAATAAAATTAGAAAAAGGTAACTCCCTTTTAGAAAAAATAAAAGAAGAGAATAAAACTCATTTAGAAAAATTAGGAAAAGAATGGCAAGTTAAATACATTCAGGATATAGAAGAATTAAAAAAACTATTTAAAAATTCTGAACAGATTATAAGAACAAAATCTGTTTCAAGTTCCAGAAGAAGTTTAGTTGGAAAATTCATTGAAAGATTTATTCCATTTTTGAAAAAGTTACCTTATGAACCTTCAGATATGCACTTTTTAGGACAACCAGTAGATTATATTGTTTTTCAAGGATTACACGAAGATAAAATAGAGAAAGTTATTTTTGTAGAAGTAAAAACAGGGCAAAGCAAATTAACAAAAAGAGAAAAAAGTTTGAAAGAAACTATTGAAAAAAAGCGTGTAGGGTGGAAGGAGATTAATATTGATACTGCTGATGAGCACACACCAGATAAAGAAATGGAAAATGAAGAAACAAGTATAAAAGATTTATATGAAAAAATAGACGAAAAAGTTTCGTCTGTAAAAAATAAATTGCCAAAATTAGATGATGATGAAAATACAAAAAAGGATTGCCATAAAAGGTTAAAAAATTAAGGAAAAATTTGTAAATGCATACGAACCTTGGGGGGATAAAGAGAATGATTTATTGAAAAAATTATATTCAGAAAAGAAATCTCTAAAATCTTAAAACGGCAACCAAGTGCAATTATCTCCCGATTAAAAAAGATTGAAAACGAAATTGAAAAAACATAGAACTAATTTTCCCAATCATCATTTTTATCTCTCATCAACAACACCAGCATCTGCTAAAAAGAAAACAGTTTCATTATCTGGTAAGTCCGGACTATCGATTAACTTTGCAACACGACAATCTTGTTTTCCTCTTCTCAAATACATTCTATATGTTGAAGCATGACCAACAATGTGCCCACCAATTGCTGTTGTCGGGTCACCAAACATTTGTGCAGGATTTGCCATAACCTGATTTGTAACATAAATCGCAAGGTTATGTTGCTCTGCTAATCTCATTAGATTATGAATATAACGATTTAATTTTTGTTGTCTATCCGCCAATTGACCCCTCCCTGCAAACTCTGCCCTAAAGTGTGCTGTTAAAGAATCGACAATCAAAAGTTTAATTGGTTCTCCTTCTTTTATCATTTCAGTAACTCTTTCTAAAAGCAAAATCTGATGATCTGAATTAAAAGCACGTGCAACAAAAATGTTTTTCAAAACTTTTTCAGGATTTGCACCCATTGCTTCTGCAATTTGTTTAATTCTTGCAGGTCTAAAAGTTCCTTCAGTATCTATAAAAACGCATTTCCCATTTACACCACCTTTTTCTAAAGGCAATTGCACATTAACAGCTAATGTAGAACCAAGTTGTGTTTTCCCAGAACCATATGCACCAAATGCTTCTGTAATTGCTCGACCTTGTATCCCCTTCCCACCCAAGAGTACATCTAAATTTTTACTTCCTGTAGTAATATAAACAACATTTTCTCTTTTTTTAGCATATTCTTCCCCTGTTTGAAAACCCAAATCCAAAATAGTTCTTGCAGCTTGAATAGCTTTCCGTGCAACAGCAACACTCACGCCTGCAGAATCACTAAGAACAGCAGGACTCATGACAGCTAAAGACATCATATCAAAAACACCTGCAGATTCAAGCTTTGCAGAAACAGCAGGCCCAATTCCAGGTAAATCAGTTAAAGCAGGTTC
>CAYUQG010000025.1:0-4888 GCA_964446915.1 Candidatus Woesearchaeota archaeon | reverse complement strand
GCTGGGAATAGTGTCTCAGATTCCCTCTCAGGGCCTCTCCGCTAAGAGCCCTTACAGATCATAGGCTTGGTGGGCTATTACCCCGCCAACAACCTAATCTGCCGCAGCCCCATCCTTAAGCACGAGTTTGAGAGATAAATCTTTCCAGGGTAAATCTCCTATCAGATTTTAGACTCAGTTTCCCGAGATTATTTCTGACTTAAGGGTAGGTTAGCTACGTGTTACTGAGCAGTTTGCTTATTCCTATTTCTAAAAATAAAACTTGCATGTCTAAGTGCAAACCAGAGAGCCGCAGCCGCCAGCAGGATCAACTGGATTTAAATAATATTGCCCCTTGTAAAAATATTTATGAAATATTTTTCGGGGTACACCCTTCCCTAGACCTACTTGGTGGGTGCGAAAATTATTAAAATAAAATTCTCTATTACGCAATTTGTTTATAAGAAAACAAATCACTTCACACGTCTCGTTATTTCTCCGAAGAGAATAACTCAATCCTAACTATTGGCTACATCATTATATTATGACAAGAACTACAACTAACATGACTGCTTTTACATACTTCATACCTTAACGTATTTAACGTTATTGAAAATGTTTATTATTAAGGTACTCATCTTAGTTACAAAATTTTTAGAAGCCAAAGGTATTTAAATGTTTTGGTGGGAGAATCGGAATTTGCCGTCGGTTAATAAAAGATTATTTCTCTGTTTTTTAATTAAGATAATTATTTTCCAAAAACTATTTATAAGTTGTTTTCTTTAATTTGTTATGCCAAAATATGTAATTCAAGAACATCACGCTTCTCATCTTCATTGGGATTTTCGTTTAGAGATGAATGGAGTTTTAAAATCTTGGGCACTTCCAAAAAAACCTCCGAGGTCAAAAACAATAAAACGACTTGCGATTCAAGTTGAAGATCATTTGAGAAGTTATGTAGATTTCGAAGGTGAGATTAAAGAAGGTTATGGAAAAGGAAGTGTGAAAATTTGGGACAAAGGAACATATACTTTAATTGAAAAAACACCAAAGAAAATTGAGTTTGAATTAAAAGGAAAAGTTCTTCAAGGAAAATATGTTTTGATTAAAGCAGAACTTAACGACGATAAAAAAAACTGGTTGTTTTTCCGAACTGCGTGAGGAAGTATGAGAAATTTATTTTTCTTTATGAAATTATAAAAAGATATATAAATCTCTGTTTATTATATTTTTTATGCCTAAAACTCTTGATACTGGTGTTGCAGACAATCCTTTAAAGACAAAACCAAGGAGATTTATAGATTCTAAATATCTTCCCCCTGAATCATTAAATGATCCAGATTATAGATTAAAACAATTACAATTGATATATGGACAAAATGTTGCTGTTGGTTGCAGTAAATGTCACCATTGCAGGTAATTTATTCCTCTTTAACCCACCAATCTAAATCAGGAACTTCTGAGGTATCTTTCCCCTTTGCTTTTAAAAAACCTTTTGTTAAAAGGTAAAAAATTACTCCTAAACTTTTTGAACTTTTGTTATTTCCAATAACTACACAATCAGCACCTTTTGAAAAATTGTTTGTGCCACAAATTATCATTACTTTTTTATTAACTTTTAATGTATCGCTTAAAGCATTTTTATCAAGCCACGAATCTGTAATAATAGTTAATTCATTTTCAAAAAAATTAGGAAGTTTGGTGTTTGTTAAAATTCCTGCCGGGTATTTTTTTGTGAAAGCACGAATCCCTGTTAATTGGGAAAATTTTTCAATTGCTTTCCAACCAGCTTCTCTTTTACAAACAACAATAATGTTTTCTGAATTAAATTTAGATAAAAACTCAATTCCTTCTTTTAATTTTTCATCAATTAAATCTGTATTAAAAATCGCTAATCCATCTGCCCGTCTTCTATAAACAAAGGGTTTCATATCTGGAGTAACAACTTTTGTTCCAAGATAAATACCTGTCTTAACATAATCTTCAAGAGGAATTAACATTTCTTCTCTTTTTTTTAACTTAACTTGTTCTTTCAAATCTTCTGTAGAAGGTTTCTCAACTTTTGCTTTAAGTTTCTCAACTTTTTCTAAAAGTTCTTTTTTCTTTTTTTCTATTTCTTCTTTTGAAAGTTTTGGAACTTCTTCTGTTTTCAAAGATTTTTTTTCAGCAGTTTTTGCAAGAGAAGTTTTAGAAACTTTTTTCTTTGAATCTTTCCCTTTAATTTCTTTTATAACTTCTTTAATACCTTCTTCAACTTTTTCTTCTATTTCTTCAGCAACTTTTTTAAGCCCTTCTTCAATTTTCTCAACAATCTTTGTCATGTCTATTCAAGAAAAAGTTTATTTTTAAAGATTTGGATTGGTAGTTAAATTATAAAAATCTTGCCAACTACAAATGTTATTGTAGCAGTTATCAAATTTGCGATTAAAGAAAGAACAAATGCTTTTTCTAATTTAATGCCAAATAAAATTTTTATTAAGTAAATTTCAGTGAGAAAAACAAGTATTTCAGTTAAGATAAAAAAATTTGTCAAACCATAGAACAACATAGCTAAGGGCCAAGTAAAAGCATTTATTAAAATACAATATAATAAAACTTTTTTAAAATTTTTTCTAAAGAAAATTAAATATACAACAATTTCCATAAGAATCGTTAAAAGAAGAAGAGTTAAGTAAATCATTTTTTATTTTCCCTTTTTTTTATTTCTATTATAAGTATTAAAGCAATTAGAGAAATAAGTAAATAAATTAAAACTTCTCCATAATTGATTTGTTTTTTTATTTTATCTGGTTTAATTTTTACTTTTGATAAATCGATTTCATAGAAATTACTTATATCTTTTACTATACTTATTTTTGGAATTGTTTTATAAGACCTAACATTTTCTATTACTTTTTGTTTAGGAATCGAATCAAACAATTCTAAAATTTCATCATAATCTTTTGATTCATTATTTATCCTGCCAATTAGTGTTTGATTAAAATTTCCTTTTGAAATAGCATATATAGAAATGTAACAATATTTATGATACTCTTGAATTATTCCCTCTGATTCAATAATTTTTATTGGGCACATCCAAAGTCCAGCCCCTTCAGTTCCAACACTAATAAAAACATAATCTGGGAACTCATTTAAATTATCAATTTTATTCTCAATATTAATTCTTTTTTCACCTGGCATAATGATATCTGCATTTATTAAGGGAAAAATTAAAATTAATAGCACAACAAAAACAAAATATTTTTTCATATTCTTATAAGTTTTTTAGTTATTTTAAACTTTTTATTATTCAAAAAACTTTTTGTGTAATCTTTGCACAACTTCTTCGGTCTCTTTTTCATCTATCACTAAACTAATATTTATCTTTGAAGCACCCATTGAAACCATGTCAATTTTTACATCTTTTAAAATTTCAAATATTTCAGCAATCTTGTTTTTTTGTTCACAAATTTTTTCACCAATAATGCAAATAATTGATTTTTGTTTTTTTATTTCTATTTTCGCAATTTTTTCAAGTTCTTTTTTTATTTCTTCTAAATTTTCTTCATTATCAATTGTTAATGAAACAGAAACTTCTGAAGTAGAAATAACATCAACAACTTTTTTGTATTTTTTGAAAATTGAAAAAAGTTCTACTAAAAATCCATAAGCCATTAGCATTCGCGTAGATTTTATATCAATTATTATAATTTTCTTTTTACAAGAAATCGCTTTTATCGTCGGAGTTTCTTTAGAATCTTCTTTAAGGATAGTGGTTCCTTTACTTTCTGGTTCAAATGAATTCAAAACTCTTACAGGAAGATTTTTTTGAATTGCTGGCCAAATTGTTTTAGGATGTAAAACTTTTGCACCAAAATAAGCCAGTTCTGCAGCTTCATTAAAATCTATTCTTTCAATTGTTTTTGCATTTTTAACTATTCTTGGGTCAGCAGTCATTATCCCGTTTACATCTGTCCAAATTTCAATTGGCTTTTCTAATGCAGCACCAATAATTGCGGCAGTATAATCTGAACCTCCTCGACCAAGAGTTGTTATTTCTCCATTCAAATCTTTTGCAATAAACCCAGTAATAACTGGAATTTCAGAAAGGTTTTGCAAGTTCTTTTTTAATTTTTCTTGAGTGTTTTCTAAAAATTCTGCTTTTCCAAAATCTGAATTTGTCAACATTCCAATATCATAAGAATTAATTGCTTTTGCAGAAATTCCAATTTTATTTAAATATTCTGCAACAATTTTTACAGAAGCTCTTTCCCCAAAGCTTTGGACTTTATCAAGAATTTTCAAGTTAGTTTTTTCTTTGATACTTTTTTCCAATTCTTCAAAAGGTTCGTCGAGAATTTTTTCATTTATTTCTAATTCTTTTAAAATTTTTTTGTGAATCTTAATAATTTCTTCAAGAACTTTGAGGTTTTTTGTTTCAGTAAGTTCTAACAATTTATTTGTAATCCCACCAACAGCAGACAAAACTAAAATCGGTTTTTGGTTTAATCTGGATTTTACAATTTCACAAACATTTTTTATTTTTTCAGAGTCAGCAATAGAACTTCCTCCGAATTTCATTACAACCATGTTTGGAAATAGAAATATTAGTTTTTATAATTAATTATTTTAAACTTTCCTCAATTTCAATCAACCTTTTTAATTTGACTTCTCTTTCTTTTCCATCAATTCCGCATTTGAAAAAATCAGCTCCAAAACCAAAAGCTAAATCAGCTAAAATGCTTTCATTTGTTTCTCCACTTCGGTGCGAGAAAACTAATTTAATCTTGTGTTCCTTTGCTAACTCACAAACTTTTGCAACTTCAAGTAGACTCCCACATTGATTTGGTTTTACAATAATTGCATTTACACTTTTAAATTCAATTGCTTTTTGAAGACGTTTGTAGTTTGTTACAATTAAATCATCACC
>CAYUQG010000024.1:1175-4969 GCA_964446915.1 Candidatus Woesearchaeota archaeon | reverse complement strand
CTTGGTGTATTGCTTGTTTTAGTTGCTTTAAATGTATTTGCTTTAACAGATACATGGATGGAATGGATTGTTGCTCTTGCAGTACTTGCAGTGGGAATAGGCAAACTTATGAGAAATTATTCTTATAAACATAAAAAATAACTGCATTTAATTTTTATTTATTTTTAATATTTTTAAAAGATTTTATCTTGTTCGTATTTTAAAATGAAAAACATTTTACAAATAGTGGTTTAGATTAAGCTCAAAAGAAATTAATCATACAATTTTCTTCATCAATTTCATTGCCTTTATGTTTTATAACTCCAGAAAAATTCCGACCATCTTTCAACCATTTATACATTAATTTATCTCCAGAATTTGAAGGAACTTCTAAAACTTTATTTAAAGGAACTGAATAAGGAACAACATCTTCTTCAATTGCCTCTGCTTTTCCCTTGTATTTTTTCGCGACATAAACATAAACTAAAAAATCTTCTGGATTTTTCCAATTATCAAATTTTCTTCCTTGATTATCAAACAAAATAACTCCTCTTAAAACAGGATTAATTAATTCAATTCCAGTTTCTTCTTTTGTTTCTCTAATTACAGATTTCAACCTTCCTTTACCACAACCCAACCCTTTTTCTTCAGATTCTAATTTCCCACCAGGAAGAGTAAAATACCCAGAATTCGGGTCATCTTTTCTAACACCTTTCTTGACCATTAAAACATTTTCCCCAGAAACCAAGTAAACCATTGTTCCATATTTCATAAAAATCAACACTCAACTTGATTTATAAGAATTATTGCGTTTGAATATAATCTTAATAAATAATAAAAACTCTTTTTTCTTTATTTTAAAATGAACACAATCCCCTCAATCATGGAAACTCTTGTTAATTATTTTAATTATACAGAGCGAACAACTTTAAACAGAATGCGGGAAAATCCAAATCCTTTCAAGATTTTAATTTCATGCTTGCTTTCTTTAAGAGCAAAAGATGAAAATACTGCAAAAGTTTCTAAAGCACTTTTCAAAATAGCAAACACTCCTGAAACAATTTCAAAACTCTCAATTAAAAAACTTGAAAAAATAATTTATTCTTCTGGGCATTATAAAAAGAAAGCAAAAACACTTCAACATGTTTCAAAGGATTTAATTAAAAGATTCAACTCAAAAGTTCCTCAAACAAGAGAAGAACTTTTATCAATTAAAGGAATCGGTCCAAAAACAGCAAACATTGTTTTAAGTTTTGCATTTGGGCAAAACGTCCTTCCAATTGACACCCATTGCCACCGAATTCCAAATCGTTTAGGTTGGCTCAAAACAAAAACTCCTGAAAAAACAGAAACTGAACTTGAAAAAATTCTACCAAAAAAATATTGGAAAGAGTTCAACGCACTCTTCGTTCTTTTCGGAAAAACAATTTGCCAGCCAATTTCACCTTGGTGCTCAAAATGTCCTGTTGAGAAATATTGCAAAAAGGTTGGTGTTGGAAAAAGGAGATAATTACAAAAAACTAAAAAGACCTTTTCCCACTATTAAAACAGCAAAAGCAACTGCCCAAGGATTAAACTCAAAACCAACAAGAACTAAAATTCCTGCTACAATATCTAACAAACCCATTATAGAACAAATTATGTCTCCCATAAATTTGCTGAGAAAAAGAAGTTTATAAATTTTTTCAATAATTAAAACCCAAAATCTTTATAAACCAATTTTATCTTTCTTCAATTATGGAAGTAAATACACCAAGTAGGTCTAAAGGAAAATTTTCATTCATCCAAATTAAGCACAGGGGGAAATTTGAATGAAACGTTCAAGTCGTAGATGGAAAAAGAAACGTCAAATGCGTTGGAAATGGCAACGTAAAAGATTGCGAAAAGAAAAGCGAAAAAGAAAAGCAAGAAGAGCAAGAAGTAAATAATTCTAAATATATTTTGTAATGCATATAAACTTAAAAAAAGAAAGTTCTATAAAAAAGTATGCCAGATTTAGATTGTGTAAAACAATTATTCGAAGAGTATTATAATTTACTAAATGACAAAGAAGAGAATCATGAAAGAGCTTTATCAAATTTAGGAGTTAAATTAGAGGGAATTGTTCTCACAGGAAGGGAAATTTTAGAAATGGATTTAGGGAATATTGGAAAATCTTCAGCATATGATATTTTAGAAGAAAAATATGAACACTTAGATACACAGTACGACGAATTATCTAAAAAATATTTAGCATTAAAAGAAGAATTTGAAGAACCAGAAACACCAAATAACTTATCTGAAAAAATTAAAAAAATAATTTCTGGAAAAAGGGGTTCTATTATTGATGAATTGACCAAAGCCCTTATAGAAGATTAATAAACCAAAAAGATTAATTCTTTAAACAACAAGAAGTTACTGCACTTGCACTCATCAAACCAGTCACTATGCTGGCACTAATACCTGCCAAAAGCAGAACAATCATATCAAACAAGATCATTTTATTAATTCAAAAAGAAAATAATGTTTTTAAATATATTCTGTAATACATATTTATTTATAAAAAAACATTTTCGAAAAAGATTTATGAATGAAAGAAAAATGCCCTATTCAAAACTATATGATGAAATAATAAATCCAACCATTTGCAACCAATTCCATGGTTTATGTGAAAAATTAAATACAAAAGGAGATGAAAGTTCTTGTAAAAATTTAAACTATAAAAATTGCAAATTTTACCAAAAAGTTAATCAAATAAGTAATAATGTAAAAATTCAACAACAAGTTAGAAAATATAACAATTTAATAAACCAAACTATAAAGAAAATAATAAAATATATCCCAAATATCAAATAGTATTAAAAAAGCACAACAATATTTATAAGCAACAAGAGGGATATTCTTATAATGATAAGCGAAATTTGGACAGAAAAATATAGACCAACTTATTTTAGCGAACTTGTAGGGCAAGAACAAATTCTAAAAAGAATTGCTTCTTTAACAAATTCCTTCAACATCCCACACATGCTTTTTGCAGGACCAGCAGGAATCGGAAAATCAACAATGGCATTGATAGTTGTAAAAGAACTTTTCAAAGAAAACTGGAAAGAAAATTATCTTGAGTTAAATGCTTCAGATGAAAGAGGAATAAATGTTGTCCGAGAAAAAGTAAAAAGTTTTGCACGAACAAAATCTCTTGGAAGAGTTCCATTTAAAGTAATATTTTTAGATGAAGCAGATGCTTTAACACCTGAAGCACAACAAGCCCTAAGAAGAACAATGGAAAATTATTCAGCAACTTGTAGATTTATTTTATCTTGCAATTATTCAAGCAAAATAATTGACCCTATTCAATCGCGTTGTGCAATTTTTAGATTTAAACTATTAGAAAAAAAAGATATTGAAAAATATTTACAGAGGATAACTGATTCTGAAAGAATTACAATTTCTCCTGAAGCAATAGAAATTTTATATGAAGGTAGCGAAGGTGATTGCAGAAAAGCTGTAAATCTTTTACAATCTACAGCATCAATAGCTTCCAACATAACAGAAGAATTAATTTCAACTGTTATTTCAAGTGCAAAACCAAAAGATATTAAGGTGGTTCTTGATTATGCACTCACAGGAGACTTTCAAAAATCCCGCGAAAAACTTTTAGATATTATGTTAAAAGAAAGCATTTCTGGGCAAGACGTGGTGAAATCAATTCAAAAAGAAATTTGGAATCTTCCTATTGAACCTGAAATAAAAGTAAAACTCACTGAAAAAACAGGTGAAGCAGAATTCAGAATTGTCGAAGGCTCTGACCCATTCATACAACTTCAAGCTTTACTTGC
>CAYUQG010000024.1:0-1075 GCA_964446915.1 Candidatus Woesearchaeota archaeon | reverse complement strand
TATAAAAAATGACTTCAACAGATTCACAGTTTCCGTCAGAGGCATCAAAAGAAACTGCTCAACCGCAAAACAAAGGAGGGTTACGCGAAGGGAAACTTGGTTCCCTCGCTTGGGCAGAAAAATATCGACCAAAAACTTATTCAGATATAAAAGGACAGGAACAAGCTGTTGAAATTGCAAAAAAATTTGTTGGAGAATTTAATTTAGGGAAACTAACAAAAACACAAAAAAAAGCATTAATCCTGCACGGAGCACCTGGAACAGGAAAAACAACTCTTGCACATGTGATTGCTCTTGAAACAAAATCTGAAATTTTTGAATTAAATGCTTCTGACTTAAGGAATAAATCCAATCTTCAAGAAACTTTAAAACCTGCAATAGAACAACAATCTTTAATAAGCAACAACAAAATAATTTTAATTGACGAGGTTGACGGAATTTCTGGGACAGATAGGGGAGGGATAATTGAATTACTATATTTAATTGAAACAACAAACTATCCTGTAATTTTAACTGCAAATGATATTTGGAGTAAAAAACTCGCACCCTTAAGAAAAAAAGCAGACCTTGCACAATTAAAAGAAATAAATTACCAAACAATAAAAGATATTTTATTTAATGTTTTAAGAAAAGAAAACCTGTTCCTAAATCAAAACATTATAACAAAAATTGCCATAAATGCTAAAGGAGATGTTCGGGCAGCATTAAATGATTTGCAAACAGTTTCAAAAATGAAAGAACCAGAGCTTCTTGAACTTAATGAACGGAATAAAGAAACAGATATTTTTAATGCATTAAAAATGATTTTCAAAGGAAAACCAAGTAACGAAATTTTAGCAACTTTTAATTCAGTAGATATGCAACTTGACGAAATAATGCTTTGGGTTGAAGAAAATATCCCAGCAGAATATTCAGGTCAAGAACTTGCAAAAGCTTATGATGCTTTAAGCAGAGCAGATATTTTCAAAGGAAGAATCTACAAACAGCAATATTGGAGGTTTCTTGTTTATGAAAACATTTTATTAAGTTATGGAATTTGTGCATCTAAAAAAAATATTAAAACAGGTTTCACAAG
>CAYUQG010000023.1:0-5435 GCA_964446915.1 Candidatus Woesearchaeota archaeon | reverse complement strand
TGTTCTTAGTTGGACTTAGCTTGTTAATGGGTTGGTTGTGAAAAGAAATAACATTTATTCAAAACCTTTAAAAATTTAAATTAATTAAGTCCTATATGATTAAAAAAATAATAAAAGAATCGTCTGTAAAAAGATTTTTTCTTGATTTGTCTAAATCTCATAAGAAAGAACTAATAATTATAATTGCTATAGCTACATTTGGTTCTGTTTTAACAGCCTTTGTGCCATATATTTATGGTAGACTTTTTGATTTAGCAATAATTCCAAATACAACAATAACTCTTTTACTCTCATTAATCGGACTTTGGGCTGTTTTGGGATTAATATCAAATTTTACTTCTGCAAGGACATCAGCTTTAGGAGATGTTCTTGGAGTTAAACTTTCTTTAGAATCTGAAGTTGAAGCTTATGGGCATTTTCTAACATTGCCTATCTCATTTCACAAAACAAAAAAAACAGGAGAAATTCTTCAAAAAGTTTCGCGAGGTTCTTGGCACATGCAACACTTTATCCAAATGATGTCTAATATTTTACCTTCAATAATATTTTTAATTTTTGCATTAGTAGCAATGTTAATAATCCAATGGCAATTAGGATTAATTGTCTTTTTTACATTTGTTCTCTATTCCATTGTAACCTTAAAATTCACAAAACCAGTTCTTAAAAGTCAAGAAAATATGGTTAAAGCTTTTGAAAAAGAATATGGAAATGTTTATGATAAACTTTACAATGTCTTCTTAGTAAAAAATTTTGCCATGGAAGAAAATGAGAAAAAACAATTTTTGAAATCATTTATTGGAAAAGCACTTCCTCCTTACAAAGATAGTGCAGAAAAATCAGCTAAACTTCAACACATTCAGGGGATTATTTATAATCTAAGTTTTGTTCTTGTACTCGGAACTGCTATTTTCTTTTTGAGAAATAGTCAAATTAGTCACGGAGAATTCATAATGTTCTTTGGATATATTAACTTATCTTTTAGCCCATTTTTTAGATTAAGCGAATTTTATAATTTTTATAAGAGAGCATCTGTAGCTATTAAAAGAATAATTAAATTAAAAAAGTTAGTTCCAGAATCTATGACGCATGGAAATAAAATAATAGAAAATTTCAAAGGGGAGATTAGTTTTAGAGATATAAATTTTAGTTATAATAAGGATAGAGAAATATTAAAAAATATAAACTTAGAGATTAATTCTGGAGAGAGCATAGCTTTAGTTGGAGAAAGCGGTGTTGGAAAAACAACCCTTTCAGAACTTATTTTTGGGTATTACCAACCTTCAAAAGGGAACATCTTTTTAGATAATGTTAATATTTCGAAATTAAAATTGAAATGGTTAAGAAAACAAATAGCAATTGTCCCTCAAGAAATAAGTATTTTTAATGACACTCTAATTAATAATATAAAATATGCAAATCCTAAAGCAAGTTTTGATGAAATTGTTAGGGCTGCAAAAGCAGCAAATGCTCACGAATTTATTATGTCTTTACCAAAAAAATATAAAACTTTTGTTGGAGAAAGAGGGGTAAAATTATCTGTTGGCCAAAAACAAAGAATTGCTATAACAATGGCTTTTCTTAAAAATCCAAAAATATTAATATTAGATGAACCAACTTCCGCTCTTGATGCAAAATCAGAAAGAAACGTTCAAGAAGGAATTAAAAAATTAATTTCAGGAAGAACCACAGTTATTATTGCCCATAGATTTTCAACAGTTAAAAATGTAGATAAAATAGTAGTATTAGACAAAGGAAAAATTATTGAAGTCGGAAACCACAAAGAGTTAATGATAAAAAAAGGAAAATATTATGAACTTTATTCTTTTCAAAAAGGATTTGATTAATAAACTTAAAATTCAATCTTCAATAACTCGGCATCATCTCAGAATGTCCAAACTGAATTACTAAATCAATTTTATTATCAAGTTCTTTTCCAAGAACAGGCGTGTCACATGCACCAAAACAAGAACCCATCCAAATCAGAAATTCTGCTTTTGTTTTTTGTTCAAGAAAATCCACAATCGTAGTTGCATAAGGTTTCAATCCATCAGGAAACTGCAACAAAACCAACTTTGCCTTTTTAGTATTCATGACTTCTCGTGCCCTTGGGGGTATTAGGTTATTAATTTCAGAAACAACTTTAGTTAATTCAAAATCATATTTTTCTTCAAGTTCCTTAATTGTTTTCATGCTTTTATTTAAAACCCAATCTTTAAAAATTAATCTATATTAAGAAAGATATGACAATCAGACAACCAATTGTAACTGTTTGCGGTCATGTGGACCATGGAAAAACTTCAATTTTAGATTGTCTTAGAAATAGCTGTGTTCAAGGAGGAGAAGCAGGAGGAATTACACAAAAAATTTCATTCACATTATTTCCAATTGAACAAATAAAAAAAGCTTGTCCTTTAATTGAAAGCTCAAAGTTAAAATTAAACATACCAGGATTTTTATTTATCGACACTCCTGGGCATGCAGCTTTCACGAACTTAAGAAAACGAGGAGGAAGCTTAGCAGATTTAGCAATTCTTGTAATAGATATTAATGAAGGAATTAAACCTCAAACAGCAGAAGTAATTAAAATTTTAAAAATTAACAAAATCCCTTTTATAATTGCATTAAACAAAATCGACAATATTTCTGGCTGGAAAAGTTCTCTTGAAAATTTAAAAGAAAATATTGAAAACCAAAATCAAAATGTAAAACAAATTTTTGACGAAAGATATATGACTTTAATTGGCTCGTTAAATAGTTATGGATTTGATGCAGACATTTATTACAATATAAAAGATTTTACAAAAAAAATAGCAATGGTTCCTTGTTCTGCAAAAACAAAACAAGGTGTTTCAGAATTAATTATGGTTCTTTGTGGTTTAAGTCAAAAATATCTTACAGATAAATTAGAAATTGGAAAAACAGCTAAAGGCGTTACACTTGAAATAAAAAAAGAAAAATCAAATAATTATATTGAAGCAATACTTTACGACGGGAAACTTTCAAAAAAAGATGAAATTGCTGTTTCAAATTTTGATGGAAAACCAATAATCACAAAAATAAGATTGCTTGAAGAGATTCGACCTTTATGCTCGAAGTTTGAGCCAAAAGAAAGTGTTTCAGCTTCAACTGGATTGCGAATGCAACTTGTAGAAAAAGAAGAAATCCTTCCTGGAATGCCTTTTATTAAATTTGAAAATAATGAAAAACAGATACAAGAACTTTTCCAAAAACAAATTTCAGATGTTATAAAGAATGATAAACAGGGGATAATTGCAAAAGCAGATTCTCTTGGAAGCTTGGAAGCATTGCTTTGCTTATTAAAAGAAAAAAATATTTCTGTAGTAAAAGCAGGAATTGGAAAAATCAACAAAACAGATATTGCATCTGCAAAAGCAAACCAAAAAATAAACGAACTTGATGCAATAATCATTGGCTTTAATACAGATGTCGACGAAGAAGCAAAAGAAATAAAAGGAAGTGTAAAAATAATCACAGACGAAGTTATTTATAAATTAATTGATAATCTTGTAGAATTTAGAGAACAAAAAGCAAAAGAAATTGAAAGAAAAAGATTAATGGAACTCACAACTATTTGCAAACTAAAGATTTTACCTCAATATGTTTTTAGAAATTCAAATCCAGCTGTGTTTGGTGTAAAAGTAGAAGCAGGAAAATTAATTTCAAATTTAAATTTAATAGACGAAAAAGGAGATAAAATTGGGCACACAAAAAATATTCAATCACAAAACAAATCAGTTACAGAAGCAACAGAAGGTATGGAAATTGCAATTTCAATTCCAGGAACAAACTTTGAAAGAAAAATAAAAAACCACACTTTTTTGTATTCAAACATAAGTTCTGCTCAATTTAAAACTTTCAAAAAAAACAAAGACCTGCTTTCTGCAAATGAAATAAAAACTTTATCAGAGATTAAGGAGATAAAAAAGTTCGAGGGTTAATAAAATTTAAAAACTCCCTCCTAATTTTAACAATAAAAAAGATAGTGCAAATGTTTCAGCTGTATTTAGATTGAGATAATTAATTTTTTTTAACAAAGACAATTCCTTTTTCTTGATATTGCTGTCTAATTTGGAAAGGGATATAATGTTTTGTTCTGATAAAAAGTTCCAGAAAATTTCCTTTAATTTCAAAGATATCACAATCCAAACAAAAGTCAGATAATTCTTTATAGATATCAATTATTTCATTGCACATTAATTCATGCGGGCATTTAATTAAGTAATGATTCATAATTCATAAAAGAATTTTATTTTTTAAAAGGATTTATATTCTAAATCCTATATAACCAAATCTTTAAAAACCAAATTTAGTATTACTTCTTATGTTTAAAATTAATATATCTGAAAAGTCCGGAAAAACTTACAAGTTAGAAACTGAAGCTGAATCTTTGATTGATAAAAGTTTGAATGACAAAATAAATGGAAAAGAAATTTCACCTGATTTAGAAGGTTATGAATTTGAAATAACTGGGGCGAGCGACAACGCAGGATTTACTGCAATGGAAAATGTTGAAGGTGTTGGATTAAAAAAACTTCTTTTAACATATGGAAAAGCAATGAAACAAAGACCAAAAAAAGAAGGTAAAAAGAAAAGATCAAATAAAAGACCAAAAGGTCTGCGATTGCGAAAAACAGTTCGTGGAAAAGTTATCTCACCTGCAATTATTCAAATCAACATGAAAGTTATCAAAACAGGTTCAAAAAAACTTGAAGACCTTTTTGGAAAAAAACAAGAAGCTGGTTCTGAAGAAAAGAAAGATTAATTATACAATAGTAACAAAGGGAAAAGTTTATAAACTTTATAGCAGATAAGAGAATATGACATATTTAATAAGTTGCCCAATTCAAAATAAAAGAAGAAATCCTCTTGAAATAAAAGCAGAAGATTATTTAGGAAATCTTCGTCAAGTAGAAGAAGGAGCATATTCAATAGTTACAAATGCTCAAGGAAATGCTATATTGCTTTATGTTGGAGGAGATGTTAACAAAGCGACAGATATTGCAGAAGGGCTTAGATTAAAAATAAAAAATCCTTCTTTTAGGCTAGTGAATGAACAAACTTTAATGGAAGCACTTGGTTTTTTAGATAATTTTAAACCTGAAAAATTAATAAAGAATATCAATAAACACAAATAGTTCTAAAAGTTTATAAAACCAAGAAATTTAAAATTTAATAAATAAATAAAATGGATAATTACAAAAATAATTTAAAATGAATTACAACAAAATAAAAAAAGGGGCATGTCTTTCCATAATTCCAATGATTGCCTTTTTCTTAGGAAGGGATATAAATAGACCTTTTTTGTGCCAAATGGATTTTCACAGAGCTAAATGGGAATTAGTAGAAAACCCTGATGGGCAAATATGGGATAATTATAGAGAAGATCGAGACATACTTCATACTAGATGGAATTA
>CAYUQG010000022.1:0-5437 GCA_964446915.1 Candidatus Woesearchaeota archaeon | reverse complement strand
CAAATCGACCAGACATGTTAGATTCTGCTTTACTAAGACCAGGAAGATTTGATAGGATTTTATTAGTAAGTCCTCCTGAAGAAATAGGAAGATTAAAGATTTTGCAAATCCACACAAAGAAAATGCCAATTGGAGATACTAAAAAAATTCTTGATGCAAAAGCAAAAGAAGAATTCTTAAAAGACATTGCAAAACAAACAGAAGGTTATACAGGTGCAGACCTTGAAGCATTAACTCGTGAATCTGCAATGCTCGCCTTAAGAGAATCGATAACAGCTGAAAGAGTTCAAAAAAAACATTTTGAAAACGCATTAAAAAGAGTAAAACCAAGTGTAACAAAATCTACAATAAATGCTTACAAAAAAATTGAAGAAAACTTTTTAAAATCAGCAAAAGCTGCTGTTCCAATTGAAAACAGTTATTTAGGATAATGCGATTATAAGACATAGATTAAAGATTAAACTAAAAATTAGTTCGCATGTCGTGCTCAAATTAATATTACTCCAAAATCGACGCTGTCAGATTTCTTCGTAAATAAATAATTTAATTATAAAAGATTAGGTAAGTTATTAATTAGTTTTAGCGAAGAGCCTTGACGAATGTCTGGCTCGTAGCAATTAATATTTGCGTAGCAAGAATTTTTAAAATAAAACAATGGGCTGTTATTTTTCAGTTTCTCATAAAAATATTCCAATTAAGCACACAAGTTTTGAATTAGGAAGTTTTTTAAACTAATTTTGTGGAGAAAATATACAATGAAGAAAATATTAATTGCAGAGGACGATGAACACCAGAGAGATTTAATAAAAGAAATTCTTGAATGTAGTTTGCCTGATTATTCTTTTGAAACTTTTAAAAATGGAACCTCTCTTAAAAATAAATTAAATGAAATTCTTGTTAAATCAAATGGAGATGTTAAGGCAATAATCACTGATAATAATATGCCAGGATATACTGGAAGTGAACTAATCGCAGAATACGCAAAAATGAAAGAATTTGAAAAAATACCTTTTTTATTGGTTTCCAGTTCTGATGAATATATTAGCAAAAGGGCAATAGAAAATGGTGCTTTTGCATATATCCAAAAACCATATAATATTTGCGAGTTTTCTAAACTTATTGAAAAAGTAATAAATTCTTTTGAAATTAACCTGTAGTTACAACAACTTTATCTTTTTCTATTAAAATAGTATGTTCTGATTGTGCAACATTATTGTGTGAAGATTCTATTAATTGAGGATATTGATGAAGAACATTAATTTTTTCAAGTTCTCTTAATCCAAACAAGGCCTTAGTTCCAAATTCCTTAACAATCCAACGCGAACAAAAAGGAAGTGTTTTGTAATTTTCAATAATATATTCTAAAACTTCACGAGCAATCTGGGATCGTGGATTTTTCTCATTTTGCAAACTATAAATCCCAGAAGGTTTTCCTTCATAAACTCTGCCATTTCCTTTTGTTACAAAAGGTTCAATTGCAAAAATCCCTGTTCCAAAAGTTTCAGGATTTTTGTTCACAATATTTGGAATTGTTTTTCCAGAATGTAATTCATATTGTTCAATTGAATGCCCTGTTAAATTTGCAATTGGAGACAAATCTTCAGATTCAATTGTTTGCTGGATAATTTTACCAACTTCACCTAAACTTATTTCAGGTTTTAAAATTTTAATAACATTTTGCAAAGCTTTTTCAGAAACTTCAATTAATTTTTTATTTTCATCTGAATTTTCTAAATCAACAGAAAAAGCTGTATCAGAAATCCAACCGTCGACAGAAACTCCAAAATCTATTTTTAATAATCCATATGCTTTTGTTTCATCATTATAAGTCGGAGTATAATGTGCAGTCACATCATTTATTCCAAGGTTTGTAGGAAAAGCTGGCTTACCCCCAAGTTCAATTATCTTTTCTTCAATTTTTTCAGCAAGTTCTAAAAGTAAAACATCTTTCTTAATCTGCGGTTTTATCCAATCTCTAACTTGTGCTGCAATTTTCCCTGCTTGGAGTATTTTTTCAGGGTTCATTTTATTCCAAACTCGGAAGAGTATTTATTTCTTTTTCTTGTTGTAAAAACATTAAATCAAATTTCTTTATATTTCCTTCAAGAATTTTCTTTATTTTTGAAATTGTAAAAAGAAGTTCTTCTTGTGTTTTATTAAAAATCTGAATCATGATTTGTGGTGAATCAAATGATAGAATCAAAGAATTCACAAACTTGCTCGATTTTGCAAAAGATTTAATCGTTTCTTCAAGTTCTTTTGAAAAATGAAATAAATCTATTGAAATCATTGAATAATAAAACCCAAGTTTTGTAATATCAAAATTTATTTTTGTTCCTAAAATAATTTTCTTTTTATGAAGGTTTCTCAATTTATACAAAGCCAATTCTGAAGAAATATTCAATTTACTTGCCAAATCAGTTATTTTAATTCGTGCATTTTTTTCTAAAAGAGAAAGGATTTTTATGTCTTGCTTAGTAAGATTTTGCTTTTCAAAATTTTCTAAAAAATTAAATGTGTTTTTGTTTTCAATAAACTTCAAAGGATACATTTCTGTAAAATAAGGTTTAATTAATTTATATTCTAAAACCAGCCCATCATTTTCTTTCAGGATTTCATGAATTATCTCTTTGAGATTTTTTTCATCTTTAGCAACAAAAGAAACATAATAATCATAATACCCAATTATTTGAGATGTGCTAATTATATTTTTAATTTTTGAAAGATTTGGTGTTTCTCTTGACTTTATCAAAAGTGTTGCCCAAATCTTGTAACCAATTGAAGGGTAATTAAACAAAGTAACAAAACCTTTTATCAAACCTGCTTCTTTAAATTTTCTTAATTTATAATTTACTTGTTCTCTTGAAAGTTTGCACTCTTTAGCAATCTTATTTATAGATTCTCTTCCACTATGATAAAGATAAGACAACAATTCCATATCCTTTTTCTTCAATTCCATAATATTCCATATTATTAAAAGTTTAAATACTTATTTACTAAAACTTTTTAGAACAATTCTTTAGTTTTTGCGTAAAAAATACAGGTTATATTTATGTATTCTTGAAATCTTAATTTAATATGAAAAACCAAAAATATCAAATTAGAAATTTAACTCCTCAAGATTATGAGTGCGGGCTTGCTTCTTGTCCTGCAATTTATGATTTAACACCAAAAGATCAAATGTGTGCTGGTGTTGTTTGCCCAGCAATTTATGAAATAACTCCTGGAGATTTTGAATGTGTAGCTGGTACTTGCCCAAGTATCCATGACTTCCAAGATTCTTACTTAATAATAGGAGAACAAATTAACCCAAAAGAAGTTGGCTTGGAAAAAAAAGTTGGAAAAGGGGAAGTGCTTATTAAAATCCAAAAAGAAATAATTGATAATAAAAAACCTTCTCCCTAAATGGATTAATTTTTTAGAAAAATTAGATAATTATCTTGTGAAATATTTAGCTTATTCAAATTATAAAAAATATTCTAATTGTTTAGAGTTTAAAGAAAATGAAAAAGTTCTTGAAGTTGGTTGTGGAATAGGAAATTTATCAAGATTTTTAATTCAGGAAATTTCAAGTGGAAAATTAACTTGTATTGATGTCTCAAAATATTCAATTAACAAAAACAAAAGAAGTTTAAAGAAATTCAAAAATATTGAATTTGTTGTCGAAGATATTTTAAGGTTTAAAAGAGAAAATTATTTTGATATAGCAGTTGTTCATTATATATTACACGACATTCCACAAAAAGAAAAAGTTATTGAAGTTTTAAGAAATTGCTTAAAAGAAAATGGAAGAATTTATCTTCGCGAACCAACAAGAAAAAATCATGGAATTTCTTCAAAAGAAATAAAAAAACTTATGGGAGAGGGTGGTTTTTCAAAAATAAAATCAAAAGAAGATTATTCTTTTCCGCTAAAAGGTAGAGTTTTTGAGGGGGTTTTTATAAAATCTACTTAATCAATACTCTCAGATAAAAAAGGGACAAGTTTTTTTTCAGCTCGCCTAAGATTTTCTTGAAAAGTTTGCCGTTTCACTTTTGAAAGATTTGCAAGTTTTTCTAAATCAATTTTCCTTGGGAAATTATAATATCCTTTTTTCACTGCAAGTTCTAAGGCTTGCTTTTGTTTTGTAGAAAGACCAGGATAAAGTTTGGGAATAAAAATATCTGAAATTTTTGTTTGCTTTATTTGTTTTATTTCTGTTTTAAAATAAGAAATATTTAAAATTTTCATCAAAGATTCTTTTTCCCAACATGCAATTTCCCATTCTTCAAAACCATCTGATCTTTGAACAACAGGTTTAATATAAATTAATCTCGAATCAAAAAGAATTTCATAAATTTTTTCTTTCGAAGGTTTTCTATTCAAAGTAATTATATAATTCCCAGCTTTTTCAAATTTAACAATCGATTTATCTTTTTTAAATTCTCTAATAAATTTCTTTTTACTTTCTTCTGGACCTTGTAAAATATGAAGCTCTGTATAAAAAAATCCTTTTGAATTTGTCCACGAATTAAGAAGATAAACTAAATCTGTAATTCCATATTTAACACAAAGCGGACGAATTAAACAAGTCTCGTGCCAGATTTTAAATTTAGCTAACCACATTTCAAAAAAAAGGTTCCTTCTTATTTAAATCTTGCCATTTTCCTGCATATGCAGGTGAAAAGTTGATATAATCTTTGTTTGTGAAATTTTCATGGAAACACAATATAATCCAAAGTTCACAGCGAAAGACATAGAAAGCTTAACAATTATAAATGGAAATTGGATAAAAGAAGAAGAAAAATTTTTAGGTGGGCAATTAAATTTTCAAACTACAAAAGGAAATTTTAATTACAAAATTCCAATTACATTTGCAGAAAGAGCTTATCGAGAAAGACAATGGCGAAGAGGAATTGAAATTGAAAATGGCCTTTCTTTAGTTATTTATCAGAAATATGATGAAGAGTTATTAAAATTTCTTAGAAAAGAATTTAAAAAAGATTCTGAGATTTTAGAAAATGAACTTTCTCATTCGGATAGCGATGGAATTTGTAGTTTTTTAAGAAAAACCCCTAAATTTATAGATTATTATCAAAGACACCTTAAAGAAAATAAAAGAGATAAAGAATCTTTTGAAGAAATCTATAGAACCTGCCCAAAAGAAAAAGAAGAACTTATCAATTACTTGAAAAACTTAATTCCCAATATGCAAAAATTTCAAAAAATAATTCCAAAAGAATTAAAAAAATTAATTTTAGACACAGATTTCCCGATTGAATATGGATTTATTCATGAATTTTCAGTAGGTTGGGGGGATATTCGAGGAGAATTACTTTTTATGTCTTTTAAAAGAGATTATTTTCCGATAAAGGTAATTGCTAAAAATTCACCTAACAACCCCCCGACTTTTTAATCTTCTGTTTTTTGGAATATAATTTCCAATCTTTTCTTCAGA
>CAYUQG010000021.1:1361-5865 GCA_964446915.1 Candidatus Woesearchaeota archaeon | reverse complement strand
CCACTAATTGTTATCCCTGCTTTCTTAGCAAGGTCTTGTATACTTTCGCAAATATTATTTAACATTCCAATATCTGTGCTATTTAGTTTTATTCTTACTTTTGGCATTTTTAGTTTTCCAATAAAAAAGGTTAATGAAAATTTTCCCTTTTTACTTTTGGCATGATAGATAATGCAGAAATTCGTTTAAAAAACTTTTTATAGTGGTTTTATTGGTTCTTGTGGTTCAAAATTTGGTTCTAAATGAAACATAATATTTATAAGATTAATGTTCTTTAATAAAAGATGTCAAGAAAAGGAAAGGAAGAGGAAAAAATTTTTATGAAGGTTAGTAATTCAAGGAAATTATACATTCCAATTTATTTTATGATTCTTGTTTTAGTTGGTGTTATTATTTTTATAAAATATAATGGTTTGATGTTGGATAATTTTATTCTTATTTTGGTTGGATTATTTATTTTATTTTCAATAAAATTTACCGAATTACATCGGTTTAGCAATTCTTACCAAATTAACGAGCATTCCTTTGTTCATAATAAGGGTATTTTTAGTAAAAAAGTTAGAAGCATGGATTTTCTTGCTATAAGTTCTATAGAAGTTGAACAAACTTTTTGGCAAAGATTGCTTGGTTATGGGGATGTTAGTATTCGTTTATATTCTGGGGAAACTGATAATTTAGTAAAACATATTAATAATCCTGCCAAATTTGCAAGATTTTTAAGAGAAAGAATATATCTTAAAAGAAAGGAGAAACTAAATTGATGATTAATTATCCAGAAAAAAAACACAAGACACACACAAAAATTATATTGAGTTTAATTATATTTGGAATCTTTTTAATTACTTTATTTTTGCTTATTTACACTTCATTTTCGGGTTCACCTTTAACAGGAAATATTATTAAAAATGACAGTTCAAATAATAGCATTATTATTTCAGCAGATTTAACTATCCCTGTTTTATCTTTGAATAGTGAGTTTGAAAGAATAATTATTAAAAGTTATTCAGATTCTTTTTTTTATGTGGGGGATAAAAAATTTCCTTTGTCAAATTCAAAAGAAAATTATATAGTTTTAACAGATTATGAAGGGGAAATTTCTTTTGATGAAAAAACCATTTCAAAATTAAAAGGAAAAGTCATGAAAATTTCTATTAATGGAATTCCCGTGGTATCAAAAACTGATAAGAAAATGAAAATTTATTTTGATACGGATTTTAATTACGATTCGCTGGAAATTCCAGAAAACATCTTTATTAAAAAAATTGATTATGAAACTTCAGGAGTAATAATCTTAGATAAAAAAACAACAATAAATCTTGATGATGAAAATCTCATAATTGAAAAATTTTATGGAAATTTGAAAATAGAAAATAAACATTTTAAAATTAAAGGGTATGTGAAAAAATTAGATATCAAAGGACATAAACAAATTTCTATTTCTGTTTAAGATTAAAGATTGTTCTTAAAAAACAGCATAAAATAAAAAAATTGAGTGTAATAATTGTGCTCAAAAACTTTTTATAGTGGTTTTAATTAATATATTTAGAAAATGGGTGAAGATATTAAAAATAATGAGATTAATTTAATTAGAAGTTTTATTTGGGCAATTGGAATTCTTTTGGTTTTGTTGTTTGTTGGTTCTTTTATTTATTCTTATATTGAAGATTGGGCGTATCTTGATTCATTATATTTTACAGTCGTGACTTTAACTACAATTGGTTATGGAGATATTGTTCCACAAACAGTTACCGGAAAAGTTTTTACGATGTTTTTTACTTTTTTTGGAATTGCAATGGTTTTTTACTTTTTTTCAATAATTGGAAAATATGTTTTTAAGAATGCATTTGAGAAAAAATTGGAAGAACATCATAATAAATTATTGAAAAATATTAAAGAAAAAGTATTAAATAAATAAAATGGAAATATTTATAGAATTAAGTTTAATTATTTGCATTACTGCTTTAATTGCAGGGATAATGAGGTTGCTGAAACAGCCATTGATAATTGGTTATATTCTTTCAGGAATAATTGTTAGTCCTTATTTTTTAAATATTGTTAAATCTACAGAAACAATTGCTGTGTTTTCTCAAATCGGGGTGGCGTTTCTTCTTTTTATCGTCGGTCTAAGTTTAAGCCCAAAAGTTATGAGGGAAGTTGGCAAAGCTTCTTTGATAACAGGTGTTGGTCAAATTATTTTTACTTCTTTGATTGGCTTTTTTATAAGTAGATTATTAGGATTTTCTGTAATTGTTTCGTTATATATTGCAATTGCCTTAACATTTAGTAGCACAATTATAATTATGAAATTACTGTCTGATAAAAAAGATTTAGAAAAATTGTATGGAAAAATTTCAGTTGGATTTTTGTTGGTTCAGGATCTTTTTGTAATAATTCTTTTAATGATAATCTCTTCTTTTTCAAGCAGGTTAAGCACAATCAATTTATCTGTTGGAATTATTTTTGTGGGGGTTTTATTAATTGGTTTGTTTATTTTAATTAGTATTTATGTTTTGCCAAGTTTGTCAAAGTTTTTTGCAAGGTCTCAGGAATTTTTATTTTTATTTTCAATTGCATGGGGGTTGGGTTTGGCGTCGTTGTTCTACTATATTGGACTTTCAATGGAAATTGGTGCTTTAGTTGCAGGTGTTGCGCTTTCTATGTCTCCTTACCATTATGAAATTAGTTCTAAAATGAGAACCTTAAGAGATTTCTTTATTATTTTATTTTTTATACTTCTTGGCTCACAAATGGTTTTTGGAAATATAAACCAGCTTATTGTTCCAGCAATAGTTTTCTCTTTATTTATTCTTATTGGGAATCCTTTAATTGTTATGATATTAATGGGTTTGCTTGGATATAAGAAAAAAATAGGTTTTCAAGCAGGATTTACAGTTGCCCAAATAAGTGAGTTCTCTTTAATTCTTATTGCATTGGGTGTTAGTGTTGGTCATCTTACTAATGAAATCTTGTCTTTAGTTACAATTGTGGGGCTAATAACTATTTCAGGTTCAACATATCTTATATTATATTCTGATAAAATATATCCTTATTTATCTAAATACTTGTCTATATTTGAAAGAAAAAAAGCCAGAAAAAATGAATCAAAAATAAAAGATTATGATATTGTCTTGTTTGGGTATAATCGAATTGGCTATGATATTTTGAAATCATTTAAAAAATTAAAAAAGAAATTTTTAGTTGTTGATTATAATCCTGAAACTGCTCTTGAATTATCTAAAAGGAAAATCGCATTTAAATATGGGGATGTGGATGATGAGGAATTTTTAAATGAATTAAACTTGAGCAAAACAAAAATGGTTGTTTCAACTATTCCTGATGTTGAATCAAATATTCTTTTAATGAAAAATGTAAGGGATTTTAATCCTAATGCAATAATTATTTTAAGAGCCCACACAATTAATGATGCACTTGAACTTTATGAAAAAGGAGCAAACTATGTTTTAACTCCTCATTTTTTAGGAGGAGAATATATTGCTAAAATGATTGAAAATTCAAAAACAGATTTTAAAGGATATGAAAAACAAAAGAAAGCACATATTAAAGTTCTTAAAGAAAGGCGAACAAAATGGAAAGAACATTCTGAAGTTGAGAGGGATTAGAGGTTTACTTTTAGTTTGGTTATTTTGCTTAAAATAGTCTCGCTCCTTCCAGTCACGAGTTATAATAAATTATTATCTCAAAATTTTCAGTGGCACAAATTAATCCTGATAATAGTTAAAAATTCTTGCGAACAGATTGATTTAAACAAATATGAGCGAGCAAACTAATCCCTAATCACTCTTCTTCCTTATCTTTTTCATCTTCTTCTAAACCAAGTAGAGAAAATATAAAATCAAAAAATCTTAGCACAATTTCAAGTGCAATTATGAAAAGAAGATAAGATGTAATTTGAGTTAGAAAATCGGGAATTTCATTTAATTGACCAAGGATTTTTTCAAAACTGAAAACAGAACCTGGGTTTAAAACTGAAACAGCAAGCATTGTAAAAGGAAGAAACTTTGCAAGTTCTTTTGAAAGATCTTCTTTATAATATGAAGCAAGTCTAATTGCACCAATAATTGCAGCTGAAATTAATAAAATTACTCCAACTTCTAAACCTTCATTTAAAAAAATAATTAAAATTGTGAAAACCATAAATGATATAAAAATTATAATTGGAGAAATAATTAAATATTCTAAAAAATAAAATAAAGCTGCAATAATTTTTACGAAAAAAGGATGATTTGATTTATTGTACTTATTAAGATTTAACCCAAGAATATTTTTCTTTGCAATAAAACGATAGCCGTGCCAGATTATAAGAGCATAAACAAAAATTACTAAAACAAGTAAAAAAATTCCTACAAAATTTTGTGCCCAACTAGGTAAAATAGAAACAAATGTTTTGTATGCCATTACAAGTCCTGTTGAAGAACTGCTCATCACTGCTTCCATAGGATATTTTAGTAAGTATGTTTTATAAATTTGTTGATAATGGGTTTTT
>CAYUQG010000021.1:0-1261 GCA_964446915.1 Candidatus Woesearchaeota archaeon | reverse complement strand
TTATGATTGATATTAAGTTGCTTAGGGAAAACCCTGAACTTGTTAAAGAAAATATAAAGAAAAAGTTTCAGGATGAAAAAGTGGTTTTAGTTGACAAGGTTTTGAAATTGGATTTGGATTGGAGAAAGTTGAAAAAATCTGAAGAAGATTTGCGTGCTGAAAGAAATAAGGTTTCTAAACAAATAAGTGAGGTGATTAAATCTGGGAAAAAATCTGAAATTGAGAAATTAAAAAAACAAGCTAAAGAAATTCCAGAGAAAATTGAAGTTCTTCAAGGAAAAAGAAAAAAACTTGAAGTCCAAATTAAGGAAATTATGTATAAAATTCCAAATATAATTCACAAGTCTGTTCCAATTGGAAAAGATGAATCTGAAAATGTTGAGTTGAAAAAATTTGGAGAACCTAATGTTCCTGATTTTGAAATTATTAATCATGTGGACTTGGCTTTAAAATTAAATGGTGTTGATTTTGATACTGCAAGGAAAAATTCTGGAAATGGTTTTTATTTTTTAAAAGGTGATCTTGCAAGATTGCACACAGCTATTTTATCGTATGCAAAAGATTTTATGATTTCAAAAGGTTTTGAATTAATTGTAACACCTTATATGATTCGGTCAGAAGTTGTAGATGGAGTTATGAGTTTTGAAGAAAAAGATGTGATGATGTATAAAATCCAAGACGAGGATCTTTATTTAATTGGAACTTCAGAACATTCTTTAATTGGCATATACAAGGATAAAAAAATAAATGGTAAAAATTTGCCTGCAAAACTAACTGCTTATTCTGCTTGTTTTAGAAAAGAGAAAGGTGCTCATGGAATTGAAGAAAAAGGTTTTTATCGTGTTCATCAATTTGAAAAACAAGAAATGATTGTTATTTGCGAACCTAAGGAAAGTTATGATTGGTATGAAAAAATGTTGCAGTATACTGTTGATGTTTTTAGAAACTTGGACATTCCTGTTAGAACTTTAGAATGTTGCTCAGGAGATTTAGCTGATTTAAAAGCAAAGTCGTGCGATGTTGAAGCTTGGAGCCCAAGACAAAAAAAATATTTTGAAGTTGGAAGTTGTACAAATATGGAAGAAGCTCAAGCAAGAAGACTTAATATAAAATATGAACTAAAAGGAGAAATAAATTTTGCACACACTTTAAACAACACTGTATTAGCTTCACCAAGGGCCTTGATTGCTTTAATGGAAAACAACCAACAAAAAGATGGTTCAATAAAAATTCCAAAAGTTCTTCAACCTTATATGGGTGG
>CAYUQG010000020.1:0-5992 GCA_964446915.1 Candidatus Woesearchaeota archaeon | reverse complement strand
GTTAATAAATAATTATAAAAAATTTCAGTTTCAAAATAGTTCCTATAAATTTATAAACAATGTTCTTTTTTTTGAATTACTAAGATGGTTACAACTATTGATATGCAAGATATGAGGTATTTAAATCTTTTTTCAAGTATTACTAAAATTTCTACAAGATTTTGTTTTAAATATAATGAAACTCTGATGTTTTGCGTCCCAAGAAGTTTAATCCCAAAAGCACTTGGACCAAATGCAAGTAATGCAAAAAAATTAAATCAGATTCTTAGAAAAAAAATAAAAATAATTCCATTGCCAAGAGGTATTGAAGATATCCAAAGTTTTATTCAAAATATTGTAAGTCCACAAACATTTAAGGAGCTTGAAATAAAAGGAGATGAAGTGATAATTACTGCAGGAAGAGAAAGTAAAGCTGCACTTATTGGAAGAAACAAAAGAAGATTTTTAGAAATGCAAAAGATAGTTCAGGATTTTTTTAAAAAAGAGTTTAAAATTGTTTGAGGAAAAGAGTTTAGGATTGTTTAGGAAAGATATTTTGAAGGACAACAATATATTTTAATGATGTTTTATCTTTAATTAAATGAAATCTAAAGAAGTAAGTCCTTATGATTTTATGATTTTCCCTATGGACTTATATATACCTAAAGAATCAGAATTAGTAGGGAAGTCACTAGAAGAGATATCTGAAGAATTTGAAATAGACGAAGTGAAGTGTTATCATTCAAATGAGAAGAGCTACAAACGTGAAAATTTAAAGGACATAACACCAAAAATGAAATTCGAAGAAGGATATATACTAATTATTGGGGCATTAGGAGAACTTGAAAGATTTAAAGAGATTTATCGTTTACAGGAGATTTAATATAAAAAATTATCAGCAATCTACAATTAATCTCTTCATAAAAATTTGACAATGTATTGCCAACTGACATATGTTATAAGAACCAAAAATTAGTTCGCAACAAGTTGCTCAGGTTAATATAACTTCAAAATCGCATTCTGCAAATTTTTCCGTTGCTAAGATTATTAATATATAAAATTCCAAGCAATCTTAATTATTTTCATAAAATTTTGCCTTGACAAAGCCAGGCAAAATTCATTAATTGTAAGCCGAGCAAAGCGAGGTGAACCAAATTTATATGTAAAATAACTTACGACATATATTGTTTGATTGCACAAGAAAAAATAGACCAACAAATTTAAAAACCAATTTTATCTTTCTTAAATATTCAAATGGGATTAAAAAGTGCTAGAAAAGAAAAGAAGGACCGAAGAAAATTTAGATGGAAAGACCGAGCTTTCAAAGTGAGAACTTTGAATCTTTTTCAGAAATCAGACCCTCTTGAAGGTGCGAGCCAAGGAAAAGGAATTGTTTTATCTAAATTTCAAAAAGAAGCTGCACAACCAAATTCAGCTATGAGAAAATGTTGCCGAGTTCAATTGAAAAAAAACGGAAAATCTGTTGGCGCTTTTATACCAGGTAACTTAGCTCAAAAATTCATTGATGAACACGACGAAGTTCTAATTGAAAGAATTGGTGGAAAACAGGGTAGAGCAAAAGGAGATATTCGTGGAATTCGTTATCAAGTTATTCAAGTAAATGATCAACCATTGTCAAGATTAGTTTCTGGCAAGATTGAAAAGGGAAGAAGATAAAATGGGAATTGAACCTCTCTTAGGTAGAAAAGATTGTGAAGGAAATTCAATTCTTCCAATAATTGCTCCTAATACTTTTCAAATGCCTCCAAGAGAAACTATGAGTAAATTAGAATATCATAAAGAGATAATTGATTTTTTGGATACTTATGCAACAAAAAGTGGAAATAATGGAATTTCTGTTTATCATGGAGATGCAGGAGACATAATTTTAATCAATTCGCAATTAAGTGTCCAAAGAAAAGACTCAATTATTTTTAAAAAACCAGAACTAAACAAAGAACTTAAACAAAAAATAAAAAAACTTGAAGAATTAAGTTAAAAATGGAAATACCAAAATTTAAAATTTTTGATTTGTATGATCTTAGCGAAATTGTTGTAGAAGACTCTGGATTAAAATCTGCTATAAATCTTGAACCAAAACTTATTTTAAAAAGTTATGGTCGGAATTTTCAAAAGTTTGGACAAACAAAAGTTAATATTGTTGAAAGATTAATGAACAGATTGGCAACTGCAGGTCATAGAGGAAAAAAACATAAAATAATTTTAGGAAGGTCAACAGGAAAATATTCTAAAAATATGAAAATAATTTTGGAATCTTTTAAATTAATTGAAAAAAGAACAGGTAAAAATCCTGTTTCGGTTTTTGTGAAAGCAATTGAAAATTCTGCACCACGAGATGAGATTACAGTTATTGAATATGGTGGTGCTCGTTATCCTCAAGCTGTTGATGTTTCGCCTTTACGAAGAGTTGGCCTTGCTTTAAGATGGATTGTTCAAGGTTCTTCTGATAAAGCATTCAATAAAAAGAAAACAATTGCACAAGGATTAGCTGAAGAAATAGTAATGGCTTCAGAAAAAAACCAAGAAAGTTTTGCATTAAGGAAAAAGAAGGAATCTGAATCTCAAGCAGATAGTGCTCGTTAAAGTTTAGAAGATAGTTAAATTTATATAGATTAGGAAGTTAATTTTCTTATGGAAAGAATAAATATTAATAAAAGTGCAATAATAGATTTATTAAAATTAAAAGAACAATTTAATTCTGTAGTTGAATCTATTGAGTTGATGGGTGATGAGGGGTTTATGGAATCTCACAAAAGAAGTAAAGAACAAATAGCAAACAGGGAATTTGCTAATTGGAATGAGTTATAAAATTCTCCCTACTAAAGAATTTGCAAAAGATTTTAAAAAATTAGATTTAATTATTAAAAAAAGAATTAAGAAAAAGGTTAAAGAAATTTCTGAAAATCCTCAAAGATATAAACATTTACATTATGATTTAAAAGATAGTCATGAAAATTCCTAAAGAGATTAGATAAATTAAGGTTTGAAAAAATTCACTAGGTGAACTGTGGAAAGAAGTTATTATTGAAAAAACCTATTTAATTTTTCTTAGTTCTTTTTTTGTAATAACAAATGCAAGTGCAGCAAACATAATTGCTGTTAAAACAACTATAATCCAGTTTGTTGTTATTTCATTTAATGAGATTAATGCTGTTTTTATTGCATAAATCCCAAAAATATAAAGAATAAAATAAAATACTATTTCTGAAATTAAGCCCTGTCTATTTATTTCACTATTTTTTATTACATCTCTTAAATAATGTGCAATTGAGAAACCAATTAAAATTAAAATTAAAGCTCCTGTTAATGCAGGAATTGTCATTAAAATATTTGCAAAGAAAGTTGTTAGGCCTGCAATCCCTAATTGATTTAATGCAATACTTAGAAATGCAATATATATTGACCACCTTATTACAACTAAAAATAAATCAATAAAACTTCCCCTAATTTTTTTGCCTAAGTCAAGTTTTTGAGATAATTTTTTTAATCCAAAAGTTATAATTTTTCCTAAAAAGATACCTAACACAATTATTCCTATTGAAATTACTGCTCTTACAAGGAATTGATTAAAATCCATATTTTGTATTGAACCGTATTCTACAATAGCCTCATAAATTCCCATTTTATAAATAGGATTTTATGGTTTTTAAGGTTTGTTTTTGAAATAAATTCCTGATTTTTTTTTGAAAATGTGGTCTTTAGCAATTTAATTTAATTCTTTTATCTTTTGAATATTTTTAAATAATTTTTTAGTTTTATCTTTGGATGCATCATTGACTATTATTATTTCAAAATTTGTAAAATCTTGTTATAAAACAGAATCAATTGCTTGTTTAACATATTTTTCGCAATTATATGCTGAGATTATAACAGAAACTTTTGGTTTATTAGAAATCCCCTTTGTCTTCACCTTTTTTTAATTTCCCTGTAATTTTTTTGTAAAGTCTTAATGTTTTCGAAGCAATATCTTCCCAATTAAATAACTTTGCTCTTTCAGCACCTCTTCTTGCATACCTTTCTCTTAATTTATAATCTTCTAAAAGTCTTAAAATTTGTTTAGAAAAAAGATTGCTGTTTAAAGGAATAATTATTCCTGCATTTTCAACCGTTTCGGGCATCCCTCCTTTATTTGAAACAATAACTGCTTTTCCACAAGCCATTGCCTCTAAAACAGCTAATCCAAAAGCCTCATATCTTGAAGGCTGGATATAAATTAAACATTCATTGTATAATTTTGCTAATTCTTCTCTACTGATGTATTCTCTATGCCAAATAAATCTGTCTGGATATTGTTCAAGTAAATTTTCAAATTGCTTTCTTATTCTTACCATAGATTTTGGAATATTTTCATCTACTGCAATAATTTCAAATTTTACTTCATTATTTTTTTCAAATACTTTTTTTATTATTTTTGGAATTAAATCTATTCCTTTTTCTAAACTAAATCTTCCTACATAAAATATTTTTTTGTCTTTTTGAGGAATATTTTCTGGTTTAAAAACAGAGATATCAACTCCATTTGGAATATGAAATATATTTTTTTCTTTAATTGGATAATTTTGTAAAGATTCTATTTTTAATTTTTCAGAAACTGTGATTAAAGCATTGGCATAACTTATTGTGCTTTCTACCCATTTAGAAATTTGAAAATATTTTTTTTCATCTTGAGACATGAATTTTAATCTATTTCTTTCTAATGCATGGAATGTGTGCACCCACTTGACATTGTTAAAATATTTTGAAATAAATGCTCCAGCTGTTAACCAACCATGGCTATGAATTATATCAAATTTTTCATGAGAATCTTCTTTAGTTATCTCATTTATTATTTTGTTATCAAAAATAAAATAAGACATTCTTTTTTGTATTATTTTATCATTAATTTGAGAATCAAATTTAGTATCTATTTTGTGAATAATTATTTTTCCATCTTGGATATACTCTTTTTTTAAGGAATTCTTTTCACCTCTAGTAAAAATATGCACTTCACAACCTAATTTAGCTAATTCTCTTGATAAGTAATAAGCATGTATGGCTACACCATTGCCTACATTGTTTTTTTCAGGATAATAGTATGTTATCAGCCCGACTTTAAACGGTTTTTTAAGCAGGTTTTTCAGGGTATAAATTATGTCTTTAAACATAAATTTTATCACTTCTTTTTGATATAAAAAGCTTATTATTTCTGATTTTGGTGTGCTATCCAAAGGCATATATTATGATGAACCGAAAATTAGTTCACATGTAAAATCATACGAACTTAATGAAAAAAGAGAGAATAAGAAATGACTTTTTCTTTAGCGATTTTTTAGAAAATATTCTGGGACCAATTTAGTTTTGTGGAGTATCTTGAAAAGAATTGACAAAGAATGAAAAAACTGAAAATTAGAAAATTAGATTCCATTGCTTTAACAAAAATTGTTTATAAAATCCAACCAAACTTTTAAAAACTAATCCTTCAATTAATAAATATTAACATGGCACCTGAAAAAGATTTTGTAAAATTAATGAAACAGCAAGATAAAATTAGAAACATAGCAATTGCTGCACATATTGATCATGGAAAAACAACATTTTCAGATAATTTATTATATGGTGCTGGGATGTTATCTGCTGAAGATGCTGGAAAAGCATGCAAATTAGATTTTCATGAAGATGAATCAAGCAGGGGAATTACAATTGATTCTGCATCTGTTTCAATGATTCATATTGTAAATGGTGAAGAATACTTGATTAATTTAATTGATACTCCGGGACATGTTGATTTTGGAGGAGATGTTACACGAGCAATGAGAGCTGTTGATGGTTGTATTGTAATGTGTTGTGCTGTTGAAGGAATTATGCCTCAAACAGAAACTGTTTTGCGTCAGGCATTGAAAGAACTTGTTAAACCTGTTCTTTTCATAAATAAAGTTGATAGATTAATCAAAGAAGTTAAATTAACACCTGAAGAAATGCAAAACAAATTTGTTAAAATTATTGAACATATAAA
>CAYUQG010000019.1:0-6034 GCA_964446915.1 Candidatus Woesearchaeota archaeon | reverse complement strand
AAAATTAAACACAAGTTATTTAAACAAAGATAGGTAAAAAACAAAATGGAATTTTGTCCAAAATGCGGTGCTGTTCTTGTAGAAAAAAGAAAAAATAATGGTTGTCCTAGATGCACATATGTCACAAAAACAAAAACAAAAATTTGCACCTCTGAGAAAATAAATGAAAAAAAAGAAGTTGCTGTTATTTCTGATAAAGTTTCAGAAATTAATCCTATAATTGAGAAAACCTGTAAAAAATGTAAGAACAAACATGCTTATTTTTGGACAATGCAAACACGTTCATCTGATGAAGCTGAAACTAAATTTTTTAAATGCACAAAGTGTGAATTTTTGTGGCGGGAATATCGGTGATTAAGTTGCTTCGCCGATTCTTTCTGAAAACCCGCATTTCCCACATTGAATTAAAATAAGATTGTCTTCGTCTGAATAAAAAACTCCCATATCTATTATTCTTGCTTTATTATATCCACATTGTTTGCATTTGTTATTATATGTTGCAAAAATATCTTTGTTTTCAACAAAGCCTTTTCCTACTTTTGATTTTTTGTTAATCTTTTCTTCAACTTTTAAGAAATTTTTATTTTTGAGTTCTGATTTATAATCACACTTTATGCATTTTATCAAAATTCCTTTTTCAAGTTTTTTGAATTTCAATAAACTTTTACACCTTGGACAAAATTTTAATACCATAAATAGAAAAACAAAAATACTTTTAAAAACTATTAGGTTCATATATTAACATGGCTCCATAGCTCATGGGTTTCTTTTTAGAAAAAAGAAACTACATTGGTAGAAAAACTAAAATACCTTTGCTATGAATCCAAAACATGTAATGGCTCCATAGCTCAGCTTGGTAGAGCACTGGACTCTTAATCCAGGTGTCGGGGGTTCAAATCCCTCTGGGGCCGTTTTTGATCTTTAATATTTTGATTAGATTTCATCCAAGTTTTTCTTTATGGTTTGGCACTTACGAAAGAGTTTTAAACAATTGTAGCATTTTCAGAAGAATGATACCCACTACAAAAGAAAAATATGATTCTAAATCCATTAGAACTCCAAAAAATTTTGAGTCTTATAGAAGAAAAATAAATAAGTGGCCAAATTTCAAAGCTCCAGAATCAATAATCATTTGTTATGATGATAGAATATTAGAATATGTAGAAAAAAATTACGAAGTAGAAAAATATAAATCTTTTTGTGGGGACTTTTGGTTTTTGAAAAAAACAAATAATAGAATAGCTGTTTTTGGTAATTTTGGATTAGGTTCTCCAATGATTGCTACAAGAATGGAAGAACTAATTCAATTTGGAATAAAAAAATTTATTTCAATTGGTGAAGCAGGTGCTTTGCAAAAAGATATGAAGATAGGCGAGATTATTATATGTGACAAAGCGATAAGAGATGAAGGAGTTTCTTATCATTATCTAAAACCTTCTAAATATATTTACGCGTCTAAAACCTTAGTAAATAGGATGACTTTGTTATTACAGAAACAAAATATTTCTTTCAAAGTAGGTTCTACTTGGACAATGGATGCTATCTATAGACAAACAGAAGCAGAAATAAAAAAATTTCAGAGTGAGAATGTTCTAACCATTGAAATGGAAGTAGCAACATTATTTGCTATAGCTCAATATAGAAAAGTTGAAGCTGGGGCAATTCTAACAATTAGTGATTCTTTAGCTAATCTTAAATGGAATCCAAAATTCCATGAGACTACAAAAAATTTAGAAAAAATATTTGAGATAGCTAAGAATACTTTACTGGTTTAAAAAAGTGCCCACCTTCTTTTTTAAAAAAAAAGAAGCAAAAAATTTGGTTCCTTTCAATTTTCCTCAACCCAATTAATAAAATTCCAAATTAAAAAGAATTAATTTCAATGTAGGGCGTAGTAGCTTTATCTTATTAAGCTTTGAATGTTTTCTATGGCGTCTGCAATATTCACGCCTTTCTTGGTCAACTTTATTAATTTTATCCGCCCCTTTTTTTCAAAGTCAACCAACTTCAATGCTTCTAATGTTTGCAGTATTTTTACTGCATGGCTGTAAGTGCAATCCACTTCTTTAGCCAAAATACTACCATACCTCATCCGGGTGTTCTTTTTTAAAGAGACCAACATAAGTGCTGGCTTTCTCCTAAAAAAGATGTCAAAGTTGTCTTTCATTTTGGATGTGTGTTGTTTAATATATACATTTCAGGAACCATGTTCCTTTTAAATGCTTTGTAATATATATGTTGGATTATATATTTTTAAACCTATCGCTTTATTCATTTTAAAATTACTACATAAGAAAAGTTTATAAATTTTGGAATTTGGGTGAGTTTATGAAATATAAAATTTCGTTTAAATTACATAGATAGGATTTGGCATTATAGGGGGATTATTTGTAAGGCAAGTGGGGATTTATTAAATAATATTGTTCCTTATTTTTCTAATCCTGATTTTTCTCAAAACCATAATATTATAAAATCTATTTCATATGTTTTGATATGAAAAAGAAAACAAAGATTTTAGCTGTTGGGGATTTGCATGGAGATACAGGTCTTGCAAAAAAACTTGCTGAGAGAGCAAAAAAAGAAAATGTTGATTTAATTATTCTTGCAGGCGATATGACTTGGTTTGAGCAATCTGTAAAAAATTTAATTGGTCCTTTTGTAAAAACAAAAAAACCTGTTTTAATGATTCCTGGGAATCACGAATCTGTTGCAACGAACGATTTTCTTGTTGAAATGTATTCGCCCGAAGCAAAAAATTTGCATGGATATTCTTTTATTAAAGGAGATATTGGAATTTTTGGTGCTGGGGGGACAACTCAAGTTGGACCAAGTTCTATTTTAAGTGAAAGGCAAATGTTTGCACTTTTGAAAAAAGGTTTTGAAAAAGTTAAAAATTATCCTAAAAAAATTATGATAACACATGAACATCCTGAAGGAAGTAAATCTGATTTTTCAGGATATATTTCTGGAAGCAAAAGTATTGCAAAAGCAATTAAAGAATTCCAACCAAATCTTCATATTCATTCCCATGTTCATGAAGCAGAAGGTTTTGAAGAACAAATAGGAAAAACAAAAATTGTTAATATTGGGAAGAAAGGAAGAATTTTTGAGGTTTAAATTTGATTAAAAAAGATGTTCTAATCTTTTATTAATTTCATGGGCAGTTAATAATCTTCCCATAGATTCTTCTAAGGTTTTTCCTCCAATCATTGGTATTTCATTTTCATTTTTTTGAGTGATGTATGTTGATAGGATTTTTATTGGAATTAACCATTCTTTAAGAAATCTATTTGGGATATCTTTAAGTTTTAAAATAGTTCTAAGTGGGGAATTTTTAAAATAATCACAAATTCTTATTGAGTCGTTTACATGTTCAAAATAAATTTTCCCTTCGTGTTGTCCTCGTAGACAAACCTCTTTGAGTACTTTCATATAATTTTTAGCTTCTAAAATTTGCTTTTCTATATTTGCTTTAATAGGGTTGATTACAAATAGGTTTGCTTTTTGACTTATTTTTTGTTTTGTTGTTCCAAAATTGCTGTAAAATATATTTTCTAAAAGGGGGTTAAAAGTGCTAGTTATTTTAAATTCGTCCACAATAAATTCTAAATACCCATTACTTATCTTTCCACTAAAATGTTCTGTTTCTCGCTCGCATTCTGGAAAATAAATACTTGTTTTATAATCAAGGATTTCTGGCATAAAAACCTAACTACTTTTTCATTTATAAAAATATATGGTTTCTAAAATATATTCTAAAAACTTATAAATAGTATTGGTTCTATGAAACTTTATGAGAAAAGAGCAAACTAAGACAAAAGAGCAAAAATATGCTGAAGATTATTTTCCTGTTGATGAAGATGATTTGAAAAGAACGACTGAGAAAATCGAAAAAAAAATTATTGTTGAACCAAAACGAACAGTTGAAAAATCATTTTTCAAACCTTCAAAACAAGAGATTGAAAAAGTTGAAAAAATTATTAAATCTAATGGAAAAAATAGGAAAAAAGTTTCTAAAAAAATTGTTTTGAAAAAATCTGTTTACAAACAACCTAAAATTGTTTTGAAAAAGAATGGTTATGAATTAATTATTACTGAAAAACCTCAAGCTGCTGCAAAAATAGCAAAAGCATTAGGAAAAGCTGTTCAAAAAAATAATAGCAAAGTAGCATATTATGAGGTAGATAGAAATGGAAATGATTTGGTTGTGGCATGTGCTGTTGGGCATTTGTTTACTTTAAAACAAAAAGAACCTGGTCAGAAAATTCCTGTTTTTGATATTGAATGGATTCCAAATTATATTGCAAGAAAAAAAGATTTTACAAAAAGATATTATGATACTATTTTAAAACTTGTAAAAAATGCAGGTAGTTTAACTGTTGCAACAGATTATGATATTGAAGGAGAAGTTATTGGGTTGAATATTGTGAAATTTATTTGTGGGCAAAAAGATGCGAATCGAATGAAGTTTTCAACACTTACTGAAAAAGAATTAAATGATTCTTATGAAAATAAATCTAAAAATATAGACTGGGGTCAAGCAATTGCAGGAGAGACTCGGCATTATCTTGATTGGTTTTATGGTATTAATCTTTCGCGAGCATTGATGAATTCTATTAAAACAACAGGAAAGTTTAGAATAATGTCTATTGGCAGGGTTCAGGGGCCTGCTTTGAATTTGATTGTTAAAAAAGAAAAAGAAATTTTAGCATTTAAACCAAAACCTTATTTTCAGGTTTTTATTTCAATTGAAGATGGAAAAAGTAAATTAGAACTAAAGCACACTAAAGATATTTTTGATAAAAAAGAGTTGGTTTCTTTTGAAAATCTTAAAGGAAAAAATGCACAAGTTGAAACAAAAAAATCTTCTCAGAGCTTGCCCCCGCAACCGCCTTTTAATTTGACTACTTTGCAAACAGAGGCATATAAGTTTTATGGAATTACTCCTTCAAGAACTTTGCAAATTGCACAATCACTTTATCTTGCTGGTTTGATTTCTTATCCAAGAACTTCTTCTCAACAACTTCCTGATTCAATTGATTATAAAACTATTTTAAAAAAGGTAGCTGAAAAGTTTAAAGCTGAAAAATTAATTACAAAATCCAAGCCTATTCAAGGGAAGAAAACAGATCCTGCTCATCCTTCAATTTATCCAACAGGAATTTTTCAAATTTTGTCTGGAGAAGATGAAAAAATTTATAATTTAATTGCAAAAAGATTTCTTTCTCTTTTTTGTGATAATGCTGAAATTGAAAACAAAACTATTAATGCTAAAGTTGAAGAACTTTTATTTAATGCAAAAGGTGTTGAAATAAAGAAAAAATCTTGGATGGAAATTTATCCTTCTAAATTAAAAGAAGATTTTGTTCCTGATTTTGATGGCGAGTTTGAGATTAAGGATTCTCGAATTGAGGAAAAAGAAACTCAACCTCCAAAACGTTATTCTCCTGCGTCAATTGTTTCTCAACTTGAAAAGAAAAATCTTGGGACAAAAGCAACACGTGCGAGCATTTTAGAAACTCTTTATAGTAGAGGTTATGTTAAAGACACAAGTATTAAAGCAACTGCTTTAGGAATTTCTTTAATTGAAACTTTAGAAAAATATTCTCCTATTATTGTTGATGAAAAGCTGACGAGAAATTTTGAAATTCAGATGGATTCTATTCAAACTGCAAAAAAAGGTTTTATTGAAAAAGAAGAAAAAATAATTGAAAAAGCTAAAAAAACAATAACTGAAATTTCTAATCAATTTGAGAAACACGAAGTTGAAATTGGAAAAGAGCTTTTACAGGCAAATGTTAAATTAAGAGAAGAACAGCGAAAGGAAAATAGTTTGAATGTTTGTCCTGTTTGTGGTAAAGGAAATCTTGGAATTACATATTCAAAGAAAACGCGGAAATATTTTGTTGCGTGCGATGCTTATCCAGATTGCAAAAATACGTACAATCTTCCTCCAAATGGAATGATTAAGAAAACAGAAAAAATTTGTGAAGAATGTGGTTTTCCTATTTTAATGCGTTTAGCAAAAGGAAAG
>CAYUQG010000018.1:0-6486 GCA_964446915.1 Candidatus Woesearchaeota archaeon | reverse complement strand
TGAAAATTATTTGAGATGTATAAAAGATAATGTTGTTTGATTTTTTACTTCTCAATTCTTTCTAAAAAACTTTTTAAGAACTTTTTGTGGTCTTCTGTGTTTTTTACTTCTTGTAATTCGTAAAACTCTAAATTGTTTTCTTGTCTTTTTTCTGTTTTTACTCCTCTTCCTAATTTTGTATTTATTGGTTCACCTAATAATATTTCAGAATTAGATAAACTTGCAAGCTTTTTCGCTGTTGTCATTAAAGTTCCTAAGCTCATAAATTTCAATGCACTTTTTTCTGGTTTTATAATCATTGTTCCATAATTAAGAGAAATTCCAAATTCAATTTTTTGTTTTGCAAGTTTGTTATATTCATCAAGAATTAATTTTATTTTTTCTGCAATTTTTACAGCAACACTTTCATTTTTGAAAGTTCTTGTTTTTACTGGAGCTAAAATAAAGAAAATATCGCTTTGGTTTTCATATGTTGTTGCTTTATATTCTTCAACTGTTTCAACAATTTTTTGCAAGGTTTCTTCTGCATTTGTTTTTTGAGATTGGATTTTACTTAAATTTTTTATTTTAAGTCCAATAACACTTACGTTTTGTTTATCGCCTTTTATAGAAAGGGAAAGTTCTGCTTTATTTTTACTTTTTACTAAAGATTTTTCTTTTAGTGGAATTAAGTTTTCAGCTTCTTTTTTTTTGATTCTATTTTTAAAAGAAGGGAGGTATGCAAGGACTTTTTTATTATAACCTTTTTTGAAAATTATAAAAGTTACAAAACCCAATATTGCAATTATGAAAATCCAGGCAAAATAATATTTCACATTTCCTATTTTTGATCTTGCTTCTCTAATATCAATAACTTTTCCTGTTAATGAAATTTCTTCATTTAATTCTGTTCCTCCTTCGCTAATAACTTCCACTTGATATTTTCCATCTGGAGCTGTTAAAAAATATTTTTGTTCATTATCAACACCTAAACAAACATCAATGTTAAAAGATTCGTTTCCAATTTTTACTAAAATTGTTTTATTACAATATTCAACATTTCCTTTATTAATTATTGTAACTGTTCTATTTATTAATTCAACAGATATTTTTTCTTTTTCAAGGATTTTGAATTTTATATCTGCTTCTAATTTGTTTGAAATTCCATGGATTTTAAATTCTGAAGTTGGTTCATTATATTTAATAGGGAATTCAAATAATTCATCTGTTGCAATTGTTACTTGTTCTTGTATTTTGTCATTTGAATTTTTTATCGTTAATATTGCTGTTGTGTCTGGGATTTTTTCTCCTGTTTGATCGTGGAGAATTGCTCTTATTTGCACATTTGTTCCTGGTTCAACTTCTGAAGTTTCAAGAAGAATTTCTAAACTTGTTGGGACTTGTCTAATATATATATTTTTATTTAAAAAACCAGTATTTGTTTTTCCTCCGAGAGGGTCTTGTTCATATGCAATTAAGTTTATTAAATAAGCTCCTGCTTTAATTTTTTCTTCTAAATCTAAATTAACTAAAAAATACCCATTGTTTATTGTTTCAAGATAAATTTTTTCATCAGAGTTGTTTTGAACTAAACTTAGTTCTACAAATCCATTTACTTGTTTTCCATTTTCTTTTGTTGCATATCCTTCAAAAATAGCTTTTTCTCCTGGTTCAAAATCTGTTTGTTCAGATGAAAGTTTAATTGATAAAGAATCTGAAATTTTAAATTCTTCTGTTAATTGATATTTATCTCCAAGAATTGCTTTGATTTTACATTTTCCTTTTGAAGTCGTTATTAAATCTTTCATTAAAACTAAAGAAGTTTCCATTCGTTTTTCTTCTCCTGTTGCAAGACTTACGCCATTTTTATAAAAACCTAATTCACTTCCTCCACATAAAAGGTTTAATTCAAATAAACCATAAATGTCAGAAGTTGTTTTTATTGTTACAGGAAGATTAATCATTTCCCCTAAATTGTAAATTTCATTTGGTTGTGTGTTAAAAATTATTGTTGTTTCTGCAGATATAAAACTAATTAGAAAAATTGCACATGCTAGAAATATAAATATTTTCCTCATTTTATATTAAAAATAATGAATTGAGATTTATAAACTTTCTCGTGATTTTGTGTAAAATTTAAAAACTTGATTTTCTTGAACTATTCATGAAGATTTTGAATTTGCATGTGGATTATATTAAATTTAAGCCCTTGAAAAAAGCTTTAAAGAAAATAGTAGACCTTGCTGAGAACGAGAAAAAAGAAGTAGAAGTAAAAGAAGCTTTGGTTGTTTTAATAGCTGTTGAAAAATCAGATTCAGATGTTAAGAAAGTTGTTGAAGCTCTTGTTAAAAATGTTAAAGAGATTGCAGACCAAGTTAAAACAGAAAACATTGTTCTTTATCCTTATGCTCATCTTTCAAGCAATTTAGGGTCGCCAGACTTGGCTGTTAAAGTTTTAGATGAAGCTGAAAAACAATTGAAAAAACATTTTAGTGTTTTTCGTGCACCTTTTGGATATTACAAAGAATTTGAAATAAAAGTTAAAGGTCATCCTTTGAGCGAATTGTCGAGGGAGATTAAGGTTGAAGGAAAGGAGGTGGGGGAGAAATATGATTCTGAATTAAGTAAAGAAGAAAGAGCTCGACTTTTGAAATCAATGACTAAAAATAAAACACAATCAATTCCAGGTAAAGGGGGTCTAAAGAGTAATGTAGAGTTGGGTAAGGAGCTTGACTTGTATATTATTAATGAGGTTGTTGGAAAAGGTTTGCCTTTATTCACTCCAAAAGGAACTTCAATTTTGAGAAGAATGAGAAGATTTATTGAGGATGAAGAACTTAGAAGAGGTTACGAATATACACAAACACCAATAATGGCAAAGAGTGATTTATATAAAATTTCAGGACACTGGCAACATTATAAGAAAGACATGTTTGTCTTGGATGTTTATGGAAAAGATTATGCATTAAGGCCAATGACTTGTCCGTTTCAATTTGTTTTGTTCAAAAGAAAAGTTAGAACTTACAAAGATTTGCCAAAGAAGTATGCTGAAATAGCTACACTTTATAGAAAAGAGCAGACAGGCGAATTAAGGGGTTTGACTAGGATGTGGCAGTTTAATCTTGCTGATGCGCATATTATTTGTGATGAGAAACAATTAGAAAAAGAATTTGAAAAGGTTTTGGATTTGATTAATTTTGTTATGAAAAATCTTGGAATTGATGATACTTGGTATAGATTTTCTAAATGGGATTCAAAGAATGAAAATAACAAATATGTAGATAATCCAAAGGCATGGGAAGAAAGTCAAAAGGCAACGAAAAAGATTTTAGATAAACTTGGTTTGAAATATTTGGAAGCTGATGATGAAGCTGCTTTTTATGGGCCCAAACTAGATTTGCAATTTAAAGATGTTTATGGAAAGGAAGATACTTTGTTTACAGTGCAAATTGATTTTGCACTTCCTGAGAAATTTGATTTAACTTACATTGATGATAAAGGTAAAGAGAAAAGACCAATGATTATTCACAGGTCCTCTATTGGTGCTCCTGAAAGAACTTTATCCCACTTGCTTGAATTAACTCAAGGTAAAATGAAATTATGGATATCACCTAATCAGATTAAAGTTATGACAATGAATAATTCTGTTAATGATTATGCAAAAGAAGTTTACAACAAACTTTTTGAGGCCGGTTTTGAGGTTGAGCTTGATGATAGGAATGAGTCTATTGGAAAGAAAGCACGCGAAGCTCAGATTCAGAAGTTTAATTATTTGGTAACTATTGGTGATAAAGAAGAAAAAGAAAATACTTTGGCTGTGCGAATTCGTGGTGATAAAAAGATTGAGAAGATGACTTTAGACGAGTTTAGTGAAAAGTTGAAGGTTGAGATTAAGGAGAGGAGATGAAAGAGAAGTCTTTTTTAAATTGGGTAGGTCCTGTGATAATTTTGGGAGGAATTATTCTAATCTTTCTTGAGAAATTAAATTCCAACCTTTTTTTGTATTTTGTATTTATATTTGTTCTTTTTATAATTTATGTTGTTTTTATTTTGATTAAAAATTTAATGAAAAATAATAAGAAATCTTAAAAACTCTTTTCCCTCTTTAGTTTTATGAACATTCAATTTTATTATGAAAAGTTGCAGAATTCTAAAGAATATCAAAAATTTGTGAAGGAAAATCCGAAAGCTTTTTTGTGTTCTGGATTTTTTATAATTGATAAAAAAGGTAGTGAAAATAAACAACATTTTGATTTTTATTGCATACTTCCTTCCAATAAATTACCTACTTGCTCACGCTCGCAGATTAATAAAAATTTTTTTAATGATAATCATGTTTCAGCGAAGAAATCTGACGAAGTCGATTTCGAAGTAAATAATGAGCGAGATGTGAAACAGCGAGGTAAACTTTTTAGTTTTGAATTAGAGAATAATTGTAATAAGGTTGAAGTTGAACAAATTGGTAAAAAGGTTCTTGAAAAACTTGAACTTAGTTTTGATTTTGATTTTAAAGAAATTGAAAAATTGATTTTAGATAAAATGAATGCTGAGAAGATGAATAGCAAAATTGAGAAAATGCTTTTTTCTCTGCAAAATATTAAAGGAAAAAATATGTTAATTGGAACTATTTTTATTTCAATGTTTGGGTTATTGCAAGTTCATGTTGATGTTGAGAAGAACAAAGTAATTTTATTTGAAAAGAAAAGTTTTTTTGATATGATTAAAGTTGTGAAGAAGTAATAGGTTTATTTTCTTTATACACTGGAAACTCCATAAGAATATCTATCATTCCCCTCCCCATTTCTTCAAAAGAATTATTTAAAAGTTCTTTTGTTTCAATTTTTCCTAATCTCAAGCCTTTTGCTTTTTCTAATGTTTTTTCTAAACAATCTTGAGACCCTAAGAAGGTTCCAAGTAAAGAGTAACAAGATTTAATATAAGCTTCCCTTTCTTTTTCTGAAAAACCTAACTCTCTCATGAGTTTTGAATAATGATATGTAATTATATCAAATTTTGGTTTACACATGTTTTTTAGATTGTTTTTTGGTTTAAATGTTTTATTGAGATGCAAAATACATTTTCTAAAAATTTTCCTACATTTTCCCTACAATAAAAACAATGTTTTTTTCTGAATCACCTTTTTTAAGAATTTTAAAACCTGTTTTTTTAAATAAGTCATAAATTTCTTTGTCGTCGTAAAGATAATAATATCTTTTTGCTTTATTCCGCCAGTTTATGAAAATTTCTTTTTGTTTTTTTTGAAACCATTTTGAATTTTTATTCCAAACAGAGATTTTTGCTTTTGCTCCTTTTTTTAAAACTCGGTAAAGTTCTGAAATTGCTTTTTGCCTTTTTTCTTTTGTTTCAATACAATGGAGTGAAGCTAAGAAAATTGCAGAATCAAAAAAATTGTTTTGAAAGGGAAGTTTTTCAGCTTTTGCTTTTACTAATTTTACATTTAATTTTTTTGCTTTAGGTTTTGCAAATTCTAACATTTTTCTTGAAAAATCCACTCCATAAAGTTTGCCATTTACTTTTGTGAAATTTCTTCCTGAACCACAACCTAAATCAAGAATATTTCCTTTTTGTTTTTTTAAAAAATTAATTGTTTTTTCATCTGGAACTTTTCTAAATTCAGCCCATTCTTCTGCAATTTTATTCCAAGCTTTTTTTTGTGATTTCATATTTTATCTAAAGGGCTTTCAACATTCTTTATTGATGCTTGTGAAATTTGCGTGTAAATTTGAGTGGTTCTTATGGATGAATGTCCAAGTAGTTTTTGAATAATTCTTAAATCAGTTCCTTGTTCTAAAAGATGTGTCGCAAAACTATGTCTAAGTAAATGAGGATAAACTCTTTTTTTAATTTTTGCTTTTCTTCCAGCATTTGAAACAATTTTTTGAATTGATTTTATTGTTAATTTCCCACCGCGATTAGAGGAAAATAAAATGCTGGAATTATTTATTTTTGAATAATTTTCTAAATCTCCTTTAATTGAATTGGGTATTTTTACAAATCTATCTTTTTTGCCTTTCCCCAGATTTACCTTAATTAAATCTTCTTCAAAATTTACCTCTTGTTTTTTTAAGTTTACAATTTCCGAAACTCTTAATCCTGTTCCATAAAGAAGTTTGATTATTAATTTGTGTTTTGTATTTTCTGTTACATCTAACATTTTTCGAACTTCTTCAATTGTTAAAATATCTGGGATTGTTTTGTTTCTTTTAGGTTTTGGAATATTTATTTTTTGATTAAGGATATTCTCAAAGAAGAATTTTATAGCAAATAAATCCTTTGCAACTGTTGAAGAATTTTGGTTGTTTAATTTTCCAAGAATATATTTTTTAAAAATCTCTTCATTAATTCCTTTGTTTTTAGAATATTCCAAAAATTTATCTACAGAAAAAAGATATCCTTTTATTGTTTTTTTAGAATAGTTTCTTAATTTTAATTCTTTTTCTAATTTTAATAAAAGTCCTTGTGACATAAAATAAATAAATTTTAAAT
>CAYUQG010000017.1:0-7005 GCA_964446915.1 Candidatus Woesearchaeota archaeon | reverse complement strand
GAAAAATATCATTATTGGGAATTAAAAGGAGTTCCATTTAGATTAGAAATAGGAGAAAAAGAACTTCAAGAGAAAAATCTTACTTTGCATATTAGAGATTTAAACAAAAGAGAAAAAATAAAAATCTCTGAATTAAAAAAAATTTTAGAACTGGGAAAAGAATTTGATCAAAGACTTGGAAAAAAAGCAGAAGAGTTTATGAAAAACAAAATAGTAAATTGCAAAACAAAATCTGATTTGAAAAAAGCTTTACAAGATAAAAAAATAGCACGAACAAATTTTTGTTCTGTTGAAAAAAACGGAACAAAATGTGCAGAAGTTATTGAAAAAGAATTTAACGCCGAAGTTCGAGGAATTCTTGCAACCAAAAAGGAAAAACCTTTTGGGAATTGTATAATTTGTGGGAAAGTTTCTAAAGAAGTTGTTTATATTGGGAAAAGTTATTGAGATTAATACTACTGACTGAGAAATAAAGTGTTATCCACAGATATATGCCCCATTTTATTTTACACATAAATTTGGTTCATTCCATTCACGATTAAAAATTCAAAACTGACTTCGTCAAGTTTTTTACATTAATAATATTAAGCGAAAAAATCTGCCAAAGGCGATTTTGGAGTTATATTAATTTGAGCAACTTGTTGCGAACTAATTTTTGGTTTCCTACTGAGATACGTCAGCAGGTCATATATTAGCTTCTATTCAAAATCAATTAAGTCCAATTCGTTTTCAAGATTAAGTGTTCTTTCCATTAAAACACTTAGTTCTCTCTCTACAAATCGTTTCTCTTTTTCCATCATTTTAGTTTTATCCATTTTTGGATTTCAAAATAATTCAGAAACAATTCCCACCTGAATTTTTTAAGAAGTAACCTCCATTCAATTCAGATATAAAGAAAGTCTCTGAATTAAAATGAGATTTTTTTAATTGAAGTAAGAACTAAACCAAAGCAATTCATATATCTTGCATTCCATAGTTCTTTTCTCATAATTCATAATAGAAAAAACCCTTTTTATAATTTTCTATAATTTTTCTCTATAACTAATTGTTCAAAAGTTTCTTTAAACTTCTCCCAATCTTTGATATTTATCTGTGCTCCTGCAGCATTAGGGTGCCCACCACCAGTAGCATCTTCCAAAAGTTGAACAGATTTTTCAACAGCTTCTTTTATATTTTCTCCTCTTACAGAAATATTTATTTTACTCTCTTTTATTTTCGCAACACAAATAATTTTTTCTGGAAAAAGATAACTTAATCTATTTGCTATTTCAGCACTCATACTAAAATCCCCGCCATATTGAAAAAATAAAATTTTTCCACAATTTTCCCCGATAATTTTTGCTTTCTCCATCAATTTCTTGCATTTTTTATCTATCTGATTAAATCTTAAATGCATAGCTTTATTTTTTTTATTTTCATTTAAAACATCATAAGGACCCTTTGCAGAATTTAAATACCAAAGCATATTAACCACATTTGTTGTCCTATCCATTAAAGCAAAATTTAAAATAAGTGCAAGTTTTCCTATTTCCGAATTATAAAGAATTTCAAAAGCAGATTTTGATTTAATGCAAAGTTCTGGATATTTTTTAAAAAACCTTGAATAAAATTTAGGAACAAATTTATCTGAAAGACATCCTGCAACTGCTAACCACAAATCATCTTTTTTTTGTGTAACCTGATAACAAAGTGCTGTAACAGGCTCGGCAATTGATTCTTCTTTTAAAAAATTAATTTTCTTGGTTTTCTTTTTTACAAGAGGATTATAATAATTTACAAAATCAGGAATTTCTTGTGCAAGAGCATGATGGTCTATCCAAACAATAGGAAGATTTATCTGATTAACTTTATCAAAAAATTCCTGCGAAACTTTTGGTTTATCTAAAATAAAAACATAATCTGCATTTAATTCTGAAATTTTTCTAAAATATTCTTTTTCCAACGAAGCAGAACCTTTTATTGAAACTCCTTTTCCTCTTCCTAACCAATGCTGTAATAAAAGAAAACTGCACAATCCATCGCAGTCATTATCAAAAAAGAATATTGGATTTTGTGCTCTTTCCAAATGTTCATGAATTTCTTTTACTTGTTTTTTTGTTAACATAATTTAAATAAAAAGAAATATTATATAAGGTTTTGGAAAGGGTTATCTAAGTGCCTTTAAACCATAATCTATTCTTGTTTGCTTTTGCTCTTGATCTTGCTTTTCTTCTCTTGCAACTTCTATTGAATCTATTTTTGCAAAAAGATACGTTGCCCTTGCTTTTGCTTTTTGAAAAATAAGAGTATCTTCTTCAGAATAATTCATATTCTTAAAGTCCAAAAAAGAAATTGACCGCGTATCAAAAGATATAAGTTTTCTCTCTTTATCATTACTTTCAAAAAAATAACTATTCTTCATTTTTTCTTTGTTTAATGTTTCCCTTAAAACAAAATAAGAATCGTTTTTTTCCAATTTAACTTCATTCCCATCAATTTCATAAACCTTACCACAATTATTTAAAACAAAAGCTAAAGGTAAAACTATTCCTATTCCAATTTTTCTTATTAATCCCTTTTTCATATCTTTTTTAGAAATCCAATCTTTAAAAACTTTTCCACCTGTTACCTTTTCAGAATTAAAACAATCTACTTTGCAAAAGTTTTAGCAACAATTAATGGAAAAACTATTGATGCTTCTGCATAAATCTTTATTTTTTTAGCATCAGGCAAAATCTTCCCCCATGAAACAGCTTCTTCAGGTAAAGCACCTGAATCAGAACCATCATATTCAGGAGAAGTATTTATGTAAACTGCATAATCTGCTCCATTCCTAAACATATTTGCATTACAAATATGATGTTTCACAACCCCTTCACCTAAAATAATTATTCCTGTTTTCTTTTTTCCAAGAGTAGTATTATTCATTTTCCAAATATCTTCTGCAACATCTAATTTAAAATCAGGGTGTTTTGATTTAAAAAAATAAATCATATCTCCTAAACTTCCATCTGTAATTGCAGGACAAAAAACAGGAATTTTATTTTTATAACAATGATAATAAATTGATTCTTTATTTCCAATTGCTTTTCCAAGTTCCCAGATTAATTCACTTGGAGAGATAACTTTTCCTGTTTTCTTTTGGCCTAAATAAATTTTTTCCAAAACAGGCATAATAAAATCTTCAAAAGCACAATACCTTGAATTTGGAATCAAAATATTTCCAGCCCTATTTATCCCCTTCTTTCTAAGTTCTGAACCAGATAATCTAAAATCTCCTAAAATAAAATTACCCAAACATTTAATCAAATCTTCTTCTATCCCTCCAGCAGTTGTAACCAAAACATTTATTTTTTTGTTTTCCGCCAAAAATCGAATTATTTCTCTTATCCCAGAAGTAACCATATTTGAAGTATATCCTAAATAAATAAATGCTTTAGAAGAAATCATCTCATTTATTATTTTAATCGACTGAAAAACATTACTTGCTTGAATTCCCATAGAAGAATAACTATCTAATAATTTTTCATAATTCACTCCTTTATTAAAATCATAACCCTGAATTTTGATTCCATTTATTTCTTGAGATTTTCTAAGTATATTTTTCCGAGTTATTTTTTCTTTATTCATTATTAACCAAAAATCCTTTAGTTTTTAAGTTTAATCAAAATAATACTACAACAACACAATCTTTTTAAATTGAAAAACTTAGATAATATTACAATGAATAAATGGCTTGAACTTTTAATCGGCTTAGTATTGTTAGTAGGAATGATTTTAGTTGGATGGGCGTCTTCTGCATATGCATGGACTCTCTTCGGAAAAAACTTGAATTTCCTTAATGCCGCGTGGATTCTCCTTAAAGGAGCTGTGTTCTGGATGGTAGTTCTGATAGGATTAATCCTGGTAATACTCGGCATAAGCGACTTAAAAGAATAATTAACAATTAGGAAAATTAGGATATTGCTGGCAACAAAGTAATTTGTATTCTACGCACTTTTTATCCCACAAAAAACATGAGTGTTCCTTCAATAATAGAGGCAAGAATTAAAAGAGGAACAATCACAAGCAAAAAGATTTTTATACAATTTGAAAAATATTCTTTAAAAGAATTCAACTTATCTTTCTTAAAAACAAAACTTCCTAACTTAATTCCTAAACCTAATGAAAGAAAAATAGCAGGTAATTCAAAAATTCCGTGTGGCAAAAGTTGAAGCAAAACCAAACCATTTTCAGCTTTAACAGCAATCGCAGAAACAAAACCTAAAACATATCCATTAAACAAGGCGAACAAGATTGAAAAAAATCCAAAAAAAACACCAAGAATCATTCCAATAAAGCTACTTTGTAAATTATTAAAAAATATAAACGAAATCAATTGCCCAACAGACATTCCTTTTGTTTGATTAATTAAATCTTCTAAAAATTTCATAATTGATTCTGAAAGATAATCCGGAGCAGGAATAAAATATCCAACAAAAACAAATGCAAAAAAAATAATCACAATAGACCAAATAAAATATTTAGATTCTTTAATAAAATTCCAACACTGTTTGTATTCTTTTTTTAAATCAAATTCTTGTTTTTTTATTTTATCTTTTTTTTTCTTTTTCATTATGAAAAGTGCTCACTAATTAATCGTGTTTTTCTTTTATATTTCTTTCTCAAATAAAATCCATAGCATAAACCTGCAATTAACCCCCCAAGATGTGCTGTATTTCCAATAGGAACATTTCCCGCAATTGAGATTAACCAAAGAACTACAAGCATTCCAGGAGCAGCATATTTCATTTTTATTGGAATCGGAATGAACATAATATACACAGAAAGATTTGGGGTAATTAGCATTAAAAACCCAATCAACCCAAACAAAGCACCTGAAGCACCAACAGCATACATCTCAATGCTCGCTGGAAAAATAAAACTTGACAAAACAAAAAATAAACCTGCAAATAATCCAGAAATTAAATAAAAATATAAATACCTTTTAGCTCCCAAAATTTTCTCGATTAAACCTCCAACAAAAAACAAAGAAAGCATATTTACAAAAAGATGAAAAAATCCTGCATGCATAAACATACTTGTTAAAAAAGTCCATATATATTTTCCATGCAAAATATTTCCTGGCTTAATTGCAATAAAATCTAAAAAATTTGCATTTGAATAAATTAAAATACTAAATAAAATAAAAGATAAAACATTGATTAAAATAAACAATCCATTCAAACTTAAATTTGAGAAAAACAAATTTCTTTTTTTAGAATGAATAGAATAAACTCCAACCATTTTATTTTTTCTTCTTCATTTTCTTTTTAGATGTTTTTTTCATAACTGATTTTTTCTTCACAACTTTTTTTGAAACTTTCTTTTTAACAATTTTACCTTTAATCGTCTTTTTCTTTACAGGTTTTTTCTTAACTACTTTTTTCTTGACCTTTTTCTTGGGCTTTTCTTTTTCAGCTTCCTTAAGTTTTTTCTTTTCTATCTTTTTTTCTTCTTTTGCAATTTCTTGTTCAACAAAATTTAACTGCTTTTTCCAAAGTTCATACGCTCTTCTATGTTCCCGCAAAACTTTTGTGTTATCTTTAATAGTAAAAAGTGACCCGCATTCATCACAAGAAAAGTCGTGGGACAATGCATTTTCTTCACTAAATTCAATGTTACATCTTTCACAAATATAAAATCTTTTTGTTTCTTTACTTTTAATTTGAAGTTCTAATTGGTTCAAGTTTTTTTCTAAAAGATTTTTTAAAAAATTCAAGGATTTTAAAATCTCTATTTTCCAAAAATAAGTATACCATCCTTTTTTCTTGTCTTTTTTCCTGATTGAAGAAACAAAACCATAATCAGAAATTTTATATAAAATATTTCTTGTTTGATTTATTGTAACATCAAGCTTTTTAGCAATAATAAATTCATTAACATATTTAGTTCCATCAAGAAGATTAACTATTTCTTCGGCCTGTTTTCCAGCTACAATCCCTAAAACCTCTTTGAGAAATTTGTCTTGCATTTAAACATTAAAAAGAAATCAAATAAATACCTTTCGGTTTAAAAGTTTTAGAAGGATTTTTAAACCTGTATGATATTTTATAGATATCTATTAAAAAGAGTATAATAAAATGGGTTTATTCAAAAAAAAAGAAGTGGAAAAAGCAGAGATTCCAAGATTACCAGAGCTTCCAAGGTTACCAGAACTTCCTAATTTTGAAAAAAGACAAATCCAAAGCCCACCAAGATCAATTTCTCAATTACCTATTTTTCCAAAAAATTCTCTTGGAGAAAAATTTTCTCAAAATACAATAAAACATGCTATCTCTGGGAAAAAAGAAGGTGAAGAGGTTTTTTATGCAGATGACTTTGCAGAAGATGAAGAAATGCAAATGATGCCAAGACCTCCTCTAAAAAACTTTCCATTTGTAAAAGTTGGAGAACCAATAGAAACAAGAACAAAATCATTTGGCGAGGCAAATAATTTAGAAAAATCAGAACCTATTTTTATAAGGATAGATAAATTTGAAGAAGCATTAGACATTTTTAAAAAAGTGCAAAATCAAATTTTAGGAATTGAAAAAGATTTAAACCATTTAAAGAAAGTAAAAGAAGAGGAAGAAAAAGAATTAGATTCTTGGGAAAAAGAAATTCAAGAAATAAAACAGCAAGTAGAAAAAATAGATTCTGAAATCTTTTCTAAGGTAGATTAAAATGACCAAAGAAAATTTAATTCATGTAAAAATCAACTACGATGAGGCAGTTGATTCAAAAAGAGAAATTCTTTCATTACAAATGCATTTTTTAAAAATTTTAAGGGCGATAAAAAATTTTGGATATCTTAGAACAGAAGAAATAAATCAAAAAACAAATTTTTCTAAAAAAATAAAATCAATAAAATCAGACATCAATAAAATACAAGTTCTTCTTCCTAAATCAGATATCCCTGAAAAATACAAGAAAAAACCAGAAATTAAACACAAAGAAATAAAAGAAAGATTAATAGAAAAAAGAGAAGCTGAAGATGATTTAGAT
>CAYUQG010000016.1:0-7661 GCA_964446915.1 Candidatus Woesearchaeota archaeon | reverse complement strand
TTTTTTTGCTAATTCAATCACTTTCTTTTCAAAATCTGCTTGAGTAAGCTTTTTTGTTTTTTTAGATTCAACTTTTTCTGGCATTTTAATAGATATTGAAATTGTTTTTTAAATCTTTGTGTGGTAGATTTTTTAAATGCTGATTCTTTATAGATAATATGGGTAAAACAATTGGTGTGTTAAGTTTAAAGGGGGGAGTTGGTAAAACTTCTTCTGTGGTAGCACTTGGTTCTTCCTTGGCAACTCTTGGGAAAAAAGTTTTGTTGGTTGATGCTAATTTTTCAGCTCCTAATTTGGGTTTGCATTTAAATGTTGTTGATCCTGAAATTACAATTCATTCTGTTTTGGAAAATAAAGCAAATCCTATAGAAGCTATTCAAACTGTTTCTAATTTTGATATTATGCCTGCATCTATTTTTGGAAATCCTAATTTAAATTATTTAAAACTTAGAGATAAAATTAAATCTTTGAAAAGAAGCTATGATATTATTTTAATAGACTCTTCTCCTGCTTTGAATGAAGAAACCTTAGCAGTGATAAATGCTTCAGATGAAATTCTTGTTGTGACAACTCCTGACCATTCTACTTTGAGTACAACTCTTAAATCTGTTAAACTTGCAAAACAAAGAGGGGTTCCTATAATTGGTTTGATTTTAAATAAGGTTTATGAAAAAGGATTTGAACTTTCAATTGATGATGTTGAAGATACAATAGAAATCCCAATTATGGCTGTTATTCCACACGATATAAATATTTTGAAAGCTTTGTCAGAATTTGTTCCTTCAACTGTTTACAAACCGAACTCAAAGTCAAGCGAAGAATATCATAAATTAGCAGCTACTTTAATTGGGGAAAAATATAAATCAAAGAGATTTGGAAACTTTTTTAAAAAACTTCGACCAAAAAGACATGAACTTAATAGAACTATTTATTATCAAAGAATTTTTAAATGATTTTTTACAAGTTTGATTATAAAAGGGATTGTTATTACAATAAATAAGACTCCAGATACATGAAATAATAAATTGGTTGTACCATCTTTTATATAATTTATAGTTGTAATGATTGTTGTAGGAATTATTAAAATATTCAAAATAAGTTCTAAAATTTTTATTGTTTTATTTTTAGCATTTTTTATTTTTTCAGAATTGTAAGTTAAAGGCACTTTTATAGTCATGAATTATTTTAGTGATTTTTATTTAATAATGTTTCTAATCAAAAATCTTAAAAATAGGCAAGATGTAGTTTTTTTAGAGCCCTGTAGTTCAGTGGTCAAGAATTCAAGGTTTTGGACCTTGAGACCCAGGTTCGAATCCTGGCAGGGCTATTCATGATTACGCATAAAAAAGGAATTATCTCTTGGGAGATTTTGGGTTAATTTTATAAGCTTCTTATTCCTTATCTCAGATATGAAAAAAAGAGTGATAGTTTTATTTTTCATTTTAAGTTTGTTTTTAATAGCTTTTGTTATCCCTTTTGTTTTTGCAACATCTGTTGATTCTGAAATGAAAAAAATTACTCATTATGCAGAAGAATATGAAACAGGAAATATTGATTATGTTAAATTAAAATTATATCTGAGTTCTGCAAGAGAAGGTTTAAACGAATTATTAGGTGCAACTGGAAAAGAAATAGGAGGAGTTGTAAAACAAGAGCAAATTAGAAAAGTTCTTGGAGAACCAAATGAAGAAACAAAATGGGTTTGGGTTGAAGGAGAAGAACAAGATAAAAAACTTGATTATTATGTTCCTGTTTGGAAGAAAATAGTTTTTGATGGGAAGAAAATCCAAATAAGAATAAATGCATTTCCAAGTATTTTCAAGAAAAAACAATTTGATAATTTTGAAAATGGAAATCTTGAAGAATTACCAGAAGAAGGTTCTATAATCTACAGATTAAATCTTGATGTTGAATTTAAAAGAGCAGAAGAACAAATAGATATTCAAAGTAAAATAAATAAAATTCAGAGTTTAGCAGAACAGTTTAATTCTAATCCGATAAGTTCAAATGCAGAAGAATTAGCAAAACAAAGTGTTAGTGCAGAAATGATTTTTCAGAATTATTTTAAGCAAGGAAGTGGAAAATGTGAAGATATAATGAAATCTATTTTTGGAAGTGAAAATCAGAGAGAAAGCCAGCAAGTCCTTCTTAATGAGATTGTTTTTTGTGAAGGAGAAAAGTTTGAATCAATTTTAAGATTAGAAATGTGTGATGATTGTGAATGGAATTATATTAATATGGATTTGCGTTTTGAAGGAAGAGGAAATTTTAAGCCCCCTAAACAAGGAGGGAATGAAGTAGATTCTAAAGAAAAATATAAAAATATGGATTCAAGCAGTTTAATGTCTGAAACAACTTCTTTAATAGATAATATGAAACAATCTTGTGCAGAAGAAAATTTGGATTCTATGTTTTCTTATGTAAATAAATTAAGAGCAGTAACAGAAGCATGGAATGAAAAAGCAAATAATGTGTGGGAGCAAGTTGAAACAAAAAAACCAAATGAAGTAGTTAAAAACATAGAAAAATCAAGTAATGGTAATATTGTCGTTGAAAATGAGGTTTCTGAAGGGAACAATCAGGGAAATGTTGTTGAAAATACAGATGAGGAATCAAGCAATAACAATAATGTTGTTGAAACTACTAATACTATAACTGGAAATTTTATTACTGGAAAAGTAATTGAAGAAAATAATCAACAATCTGAAGAATCAAAAGACCCTTATTATTGGATAAAGCAGGATCAGATTAACAGACAAAAAGCAAATGATTTGAAAAAACAAAATTATGAATCAAGAAAATCATTTTATTTAAGTTTATTTTCTAATTATAAAAAAAGAGAATTTTATTTTAGCCAGACAAGTTTTGAAAAAAGATTAGTGCAGGAATTTATGGAAAAAGGAGAAGAAATATGCGATAATAATATAGATGATAATAATAATGAACAGGTTGATTGTGATGATTCTCAATGTGGAGGGCAAATCTGCGGAAGAGGAACTGCAAGCAATGGAAATGAAACTATAGAAACAGATTTATATTGTATTTCTGGAATTTGTCAGACAAGAGAACAAGAAATGATAATAATAAAAAAGGGCTTTTGCGGAGATGGATTTTGTGATGGAAATGAAACAAGTGAGACATGTTTTGAGGATTGCATTGGATGTCCTGTGTTTGAAGCAATAGAATGTTCTGGAAAAGTTATTTTTAAAGGCAAGGATGAAAAGGGATGTTCTTTAGAACCAGTTTGTGTTGAAGGACAAGAATCTTGTAATACTAATGAAGATTGTTTACAGCCCTTGTGTGGAATAGCAGAATGTGTAAAAGAAGGAGATGAATCTGGAAAATGTGAAATAATACAATTAAAAGAATGTCAAGAAGCACAATGTGAAGAAGGAGAAAAACAAATAAAAAAATGTAATGATGAACAAGAATTAGTTAATGGAATTTGCGAAGATGGAATTTGGAAATCTATAGAGGTTTCTTGTTCAGCAGGAGAAAAAGGAAATGAAATTGTTGAAGAAGAAATAGTTAATAATGAATGTGAAATAGCAAGTGATTGTGGAGGAGAAGATGATGTTTGCAGTAATGGTAATTGTGTCACAATTCCTAAGATTATTAAAACAGAAATAGAAGAACCTGAAAAGGAGGAAATAGTATCTGGAGTTGAAGAAGAAAGTTCAGAACAATCTGAACAAGAAGCAGAAACACAATCTGAACCAGAAATAACAGGTAATGTTATTTTTAATTTTATTGCAGGATTGTTTTCAAATAGAAGAATTACAGGATATGCAGTTGACGAAGGAGGAGATGATACATTAAGTGATGATGGGGATTATAGCAGTGGAGATGATGTTATAGTGGACGATACTGGAAATTATGAGCCAGATGGTAGTGATATTGGAATAGATGATGACAGAATAGATGATGACGGAAATGATTATGTTGATGATGGAATGAATAATAAAGAGCCAAGAGATAATGGAAATATGAATCCAGATAATAATTATGATAATTCAAAAGAATTTGAAGAAAGAGATAATCAGGAAAAACAAAATAATGAAAAAGAAAACAAAGAAAGATGTAAAATAGAGTGTGCTCGTCCTTGTGTGGATAAATGTATTAGAGGAGTGTGCGGAGAACAAATGAATTGTGATATTGATAAAGAAAGTAAAAGTTGTGAAAGTAGTTGTAGTGCTAATGAAGATTGCATTGGCAAGTGCATGCAAGGAGGAGATTGGTGGAAAGAATTTGAAAATGAAATGCCTCAACAAGAAAAAGGAGTTTTTCAAGTAGGTGGAGGATGCAGAACAGAACAAGGAAAAACAGAAGGGTATATTTGGTTTGGTGGTTGGGGGGAACCATTTGAACAAGTTGAACCATTGAAACAAAAATACTATGAAGGAGGACAAGGAGATTGGTGTAAATATGAAATTGAAAATTTAATAAGACAAAGACAAGAATTTGAAAAAGGATTTAATCAGGAATTTGCTATCTGGTTTTTTGAAAAATATCTACCTAACTCAGCAGAAGAATGGGAGCAGTCTGTTTCAGGAATTTTTGAAGTATATTGGAGTAATGTTGATAATCAAATGATGTTAGCCAATACAATGAAATGCTTAGAAAAAAATGATTTAACTGAACTAATGAATATTAATCTGATTAATTTTGAATATGAAACTGACTATGGAAAATTAAAATATTGGGAAGAAATAAAAGAAGTTAAAATGCCTGGGATGGATGAAAAAGTTATTGTTGTTTCTCCTTATATGAGTATTTGGGTTTTTCCTCCTAAAGAATTTATGGCTTATGAAATGAAAACAGCAATGGAAAATCATGAATTTCCAGGAAGCCCTGAAGAAAAATTAGAAAGAAATAATCAGGAAGGGTTAACAGAAACAGAAAAACAAGAAATAAGACAGGATAAAGGATTGATGGATGATATAAAGAAACTTCAGGAAAAATATGATGGTAATTTAGATTTTGTTATTCAGTTTAAAGATTATGAAACTAATGAGGTGGTATTTAATATGTATGCTCAAATAAATGAAAAAGATATAATGAAAGTTGAACCAATGCCTGCTTCTGAAAATCCCGCAGAAGATGTAAGAGTTGAGCTTGATTTTAAGATTATGCATGAGATGATGTATGATATGGAAAAAGATATGAGTGGAGAGATGATAGAAAGTCCCCCTTGGGATAGAAAAATACAACCAATCCAGAAAGTTAAAGAAGTTGTTAGCAGAACAAAAATGTATTTGAAAATGAGAAAATTAATGAAATCTGCAAAATATTATCCTGAAGATGCAGAAAAAGATGTTAAAGAAATATTTAAATTTTTCTTTGAAGGAATGATGGGTGGTGATGATAAAGAACCTAAAGATAGTGGAGATGAAAGTAATGGAAATGAAAGTCCTGAGTTTTCAGCAGAAAGTGAAGGCATAAGTGGAAAAGCAATTTGGATATCTTAAAATGAAAAAATTATTATTTCAATACTTCTGATTATAGTTATAATATTAAGCATCGCTTCTGTTATTAATAAACTTACTGGAATGCTGTTGGAGGAAGAAAATACTGGAAGGCTAAGCATGAAAGAAATAAAAATACTTTAGTTGTATTTTTTAATAAATAAGGAAAAGATTTTTCAATTTCTCAGCCAACATTTAAATATCAATAATCTTTTATTTTGCTGTAAAATGTTAAAAAATAATAAAACATCAAAGGCAAAAAAGTAATGGATTAACTATTTTACCAAATACTGACGTTCAAATTCCCAAATCCTGTAAAATGCTCAGGGTGAATCTTGGCAGGGCTATTGATTCAAACCAAGGCACTTTATATTTATTTCATCTGGCTAAACTTTCTGAATAAAAATCAACCTTTATATCTTCCCCTTTTCTCCACAGCTTTTAATCTTTCAAGAACAGTTTTAGAATCAGGATATTTTTTATATTCTTTTAAAAATTCTTTGAAAAGGATTTCCCAGTTTTGAAAATGTTTTGCTTCAAGTGCTTGGCGGAGTAAGTGAAGGTCAACAGCTTTGTCTTCGAACTTTCCGTTAAAATATCCGAGTCCGAAATCAATTAGGTAAATAATAGGTTCGCTTTGCTCACTGATTAGTTGCTCAAAGCCAGACTTTGTCAAGTTTTTTCGCTGGAGATTTGTTAATGAATTATTTTTTTTGAGGATGTTTAAATTAGTTGTGGGTTTCTCAAATAGAATCATATTTGAAGTTGTCAAATCTCCATGGATTATATTTGCTTCATGCAACTTTGCAATTGAATTTCCTATTTGTTTCATAATTAATTTTTGTTTTTGCAATGAAAATTTGTTTAAAAATTCTGAAAGTTTTTTTCCTTTGATGTAAGGCATTTTTAATTTTGTTGATTCTTTAATACAAGGTTGAAAAAAAGGTTTTGGGCAGTTGATTATTTTTGAAGCTTTGTCGAGAAGTTTTGCTTCTGAACGTGTTCTTCTCGAACGAATTTTTTCATCAAGTTCTGGAAGTCGGTAAGATTTTGGGGTTCTGTCTTTGATTATAAATTGCTCGCTGTCGCTCGTGATTGATTGCTCAGTTCCAGACTTTGTCAAGGAACTTTGCTGATTTGAATTAATTAATAATTTATTTTGAGAAGGGGGTGTTTTAGAAGAAAGTGAGGTGACTAAGTAGATTTTTGCTTCAGCACCTTGGGCTATAATTTTTATTTTGTTGGGTGCGCAAATCTTTGATTTTCCTGCTCCTTGTGCTATAATTTTTTGAGGGGTCATTTTAAATTATATTTTTATTTCAGGTCTTTTTGAAAGAATCTTTGCAAGTTTTGGATTCCAAATATATCCAAGAGTTCCGTTTCTGTCAAAAGCGATTTTATTTATTGTTTCGAGATAATCTAAAACTATTGAGTAAGTTTGCCACATAACTTTTTTTGGAAGTTTTTTCCAAAGCTGTGTTTTGTTAAGTTCTCCTGAATGTTCTTCTATTGCTTTTTCTATCATAAGAACTGTTTGAAGTGTCGGGCTTCTTACAAAAGGATTTTTTGATTTTAACATATTTTACAATATATCAATTGATATATAAAGGTTTTGTTGGAAAATTATTTAAACCAAGAATCATATTTTTAATTATGCCTCAAGATAAAATAAAGGGTCTCAAGGAACAAATTAAAAAAGAAGAGAATAACAATTTGAAAGAAATGTGGAAACATATGAATTTTTGGAATAGAATTATTTATATTTTAGGTTGTTTTGTTATAATTTGGTTAGCTTATCAATTTGGGCAGATTCTTGTTGGTGGTTTAATTAAATAATTGGGATTTGTTTTCTTAAATATTGAGTTGAGGAACTCTTACTTGAAAATAATTGTTAATACCGATAAAATAATTGTTGTTATTGCTAAAAACCAAGTAGCCCACACTAATTTTTTATTTGATTGAATATTTTTATACCCAATCCAAAGAACAATATTTCTATCATCTGCCCGTTCAGAAATTAATCCATTAGATTTTTCTAAATCTTTTTGTTCTTTCTTTTTTATATCTTTTCCTGCCATATTTAAAAAATTTGCAAAATCCATTTTATCTCATCCTCCGCAACTTCTTCCCCCCAAACTTTTTCATCATCTTCTGCATTTGTTTTTGAGAAAATCCTTGTGACATGTCCATATCTTC
>CAYUQG010000015.1:0-7773 GCA_964446915.1 Candidatus Woesearchaeota archaeon | reverse complement strand
AAATATAAAAATTCGCCCAAGAAAAACACTTTGAGGCATCTAAACAATTAATTATTTTGATTCAAGAAATGTTTATAAATTATCTTTAACTTAATTAAAGTAAATGAGGTTTAAAATTTTCTTAGTATTTGTGAGTTTTTTGTTTTTTGTTAATTTGATTTCTGCAAGTTTTTCTGTCGGAAATCTTTCACATTCTATTGAAACAAGATATGGGCCAGGAGCAAATATTCAAGGATGGATAAATATTAGTGCAGAAAACCAAGGTTCAAATTCTTTAATCAAAGATTCTTTAGGGAAATCAATTAAATTAAAAAAACTTTTAGATTTAAATTCTGCAGATTATAATTGTTTTCCAAAAGATTGCAGTCATGATTACTTTGGGGAAAATCCAGAAACAGCAAAAATTTTTAACTTAATGATTGGCACTTCTCAAATTTTCGGATTAAAATTACAAGGAGATATTTCAACAATAAATTCAATTGATTTTAAAATTTCAAGTGATGACAAAGCATCATGTTCAAGTCAATTATTAATAGATGTTTTTGCAGATGGGATAATTGATTTTGCAAACAACAAATCTACTTCTAATTTATGCTCAAAAACTTATGGCTGTTTTGATTCAAAAGAAACAAGTTCTTATTATAACTTAGGAAATACCAAATATTGTCAAAAAATAAAATTAAGCCCAGCACCAGGATATAAAATTGGTTCTTGGATAAAAAAGGTAAGCGGTTCAAGAAATATAACAATGGAACTTTATTCTTTTGATGAAAGCAATTTAATTTTTAAAGAATCTTGTAAAATAAATGGTGAAGGAATCTCTCTTAGTGGTGAAGAAAAATCTTGTGATTTAAAATATTCCTCCCCCCTTCCAAAAGAAGTTTATGTTTGTATGTTCTCAAATGAAGGAAACGGAATTTATCAAATAAAAGGATATTCAGATGAAAATGGCTGTGGATATTATGGAAATGATTTGCCTGAAGAAACAAAAGTAGCATATAATATTTTTGCACAAGGAAAAAAATTCGCTGATTTTGGAAGTTTAGACATAACAAATAATTTTGATGAAGCCCAGAATCTTGCCTTATTAGCTGAAGAATATATTAATGAAAAATATGGGAGTTTAGATTGTTCAAATAGTTGCATTATTCCAATAAAAATTACTTCGAATATTTTTTCTAAAGAACAAGAACTTCAAAAAGTAACTTTGTCTGATTTACAATTAAGCTATTCTGCAATGGATGGTGAGAAGAGCACAAGTGATTTTTATAAATTAACAGAATCTCCTGCAAAAATAAGTTTTGATTTTCAAAAGTTATGGTTAGATAATTCCGAGTTCTTTGTTTCAAGCGATTATGGAGAATCTTCTTATGTATTAAAATTAGGAAGTGAAGAAATTTTTTCAGAAGAAATAAATATTGAGGAACTCCCTATAATTCAAAGGTTATTTCCAAAGATGACTGTTTCAGCTTATCCAACTGAATTTGAAGTCAAATTAGATTCATATAATAATATAAGCAAGTATGAATGGGATTTTGGCAATGGAGATTTTTTGATAACAAAAAACAATACTGTCATCTATACTTATAATAAAACTGGTTTCTATAATTTAAAAGTTACAATTACAACTGAAGATGATTTCAGCACATACAAGGTTTTCAATTTAACTGTCGGTTCTCCTAGAGAAATAATTAAAATCTCATTAGAAAAATTCAAAACAAATTTAGAAAATTTAAAAGAAGATTTTAAAGAATATTCTTCTTTTACATCCCAAAGTTTAGAAGAATTTTTTAATCTTAAAGAGAAAGAAACAATAATAAAACAACTTGAAGCTGATTTTGAAATTGCAGAAAAAGAACAAGAACTTAATACAATTTTAAGTGAATTGTTAACCTTAGACATTCCTAAATCTATTTCAACTACAGGGGAAACAACTTCTTCCTTAATGTATTACCCGCAAAAAGAAAATGTGAATCTTTATTTAATTGAAAAAATAACTGGAGAGGAAAGTTCTGAAAACAATGAAAATATTGTGAATGCTATTTTTGTATGGAATCAAAAAAATCTTGTTTCTAAAATTGGCTTTACAGAAATTTCAGCAATTTATTCAGACTTTGAAGAACCTATTTTAAAAATTTTTACATTAAATATTGATAAAAAAAATAACTTTAAAGGGGAGGCATATTTAATTTTCGATGACCTTGAAAACCTGAATTTTGATAAAGATTATTCCCAAAAAGAAGAAGATTGTGTTTATATTGATTTAAAAGATATTGATAAAGTTGTTGTTTTTTCAACAACAGAAGATGTTTCGTTTTCTGATTTGCCTGTTTTTATTTCTCCTGCCTTTAGTCAATTAGCTTTAAAAGTTTCAGCGATTTGTGGAGATGAAATATGTGAAAGTTCTGAAAATTATGAAAACTGCCCAGAGGATTGTGAAAAAAATCAAGATTATACTCTTTATATTTTAATTATCGCCTTTCTCATTTTGCTTGCAATAATTGTTTATGTATTTATGCAAATTTGGTATAGGAAAAAGTATGAAGGACATCTATTCAAAAACAAAAATGATTTGCTTAATATAATGCATTATGTTAGTTCATCAAAGAAAAAAGGTTTGTCAAAATCAGAAATTGAAAAGAATTTAAGAGAATCCAAGTGGAAGAATGAACAAGTAAATTATGCAATGAAAAAATATTCTGGTAAGAGAACAGGTATGGCAGAGATTCCAATAGATAAATTAATTAAAAAAATTAGTTTAAAAAAATCTCAAAGAGAGTCCAAATAAAAAATATTGAATTAAATCACACAAAACTTTAAGAAGGTGTTTAACAAAAATAGATTATGGCAATAAAAGTTTTTAGAAATTTTTTTAAAAGGATTTTCACAGGTCTTTTCAAAGGAAAAAAGGATATAAAATTGGGTTTTTATGGTCCTCCAAATGCTGGGAAAACAAGTTTAGCAAATAGAATTTGCAAAGATTTCACAGGTGAAGAAATTGGAAATGTAAGCAAAGTTCCACATGAAACAAGAACAATTCAATTCAAAGAAAAAGTTGAAATTGAATATAAAGGTAAAAAAATGGTTTTCAAAATAATTGACACTCCAGGAATTGCTACAAAAATAGATTATGAAGACTTTTTGAAATATAAAATTAAAAAAAACGATGCCAGAATACGTGCAAAAGAAGCAACACAAGGAGTTATTGAAAGTATAAAATGGTTAGATGATATGAATGTGGTAGTAATTGTTTTAGACTCAACACAAAACCCTTATAATCAAGTTAATATAACAATTATTGGAAATTTGGTTGCAAGAAAAATTCCTGTTTTAATTGTCGCTAACAAAATTGATTTAAGGAAAGCAGATATTAAAAAAATAGAATCTGCATTCCCCGAATATGGGGTTGTTGGAATTAGTGCAAAAAAAGGAAAAAATTTGGAAGAGTTTTATGAATCAATTTTTAAGTTAGCTAAAAAAGCAAAGTAAAAATTAAAAAGGTTAAAAACTTTAAAAGAAAATGATAAAAAAGAGGGGAAAGAAAAACATAGGAAATCTGAAAGGATTTGCTATTCAATTTCTTCCATATTCTGAAATAAAAAATTTGAATAGTAATGAAAGAATAAGAAAAATTTTGAAAATTGTTCTTGGAAATTATATTTTGATTTTACAGGGAAAATTAAAACCTGAAGAAGAAACTCGGTTAATTGGGGATACAATGGCAATGATTGACCATGTTCCAAATTTTAAAGGAATTGAACTTGCTGTTATTGCTGGAAATGGAAATGAAGGATTTTTTGGGAAAATAAAACATAACCTTGTGAATACTCTTTTTGGAGGAGAAGTTGGTGCTGTAACAATAATTGGTCCTGCAACAATTGTTAAAGAAATCAAAAGAAATCCTAAAAAGATTGAGTTAATGTTGAATAAATAAAATGAATTTCGAAGAATTTTTTAAACTAAATAAACGAAAGATAATTTCTACTACAATCCTTTTTTTATTGTTTTTAATTAATTATCTTTTGGGAATTTTTGTTAAAGCAGGTAATAAAACCCACCTTGTAATAAGAAATTTTTTATTTTGGATAATTGCACTTCCATTACAAATAATAAATATTCTATTTAATAATTTGGAGGGAATTTTTGTTGTGATAATCCTTCTTGTTATAGAGGTTTTATATTGTTATCTCTTAGTTTGCTTTATAGGCTCTTTATTTAGAAAGAACCAATAATTTTATTAATACTTCTCTGCTTTCTAATTTATGCCAATGACCTTTTTCATTTTGTTATTGGTTTAATTAAAAATAGTCAAAACGAAAAATGCCACACCAATGTGTTCGATGCTCTCGAATTATACCTCAAGCAAATAAAGAATTAATAGAAGGATGTGCAAGTTGCGGGGGGAGATTTTTCTTTTATATTCGTGATGATCAGCTAGAAAAAATAAAGGAAAATCCTATTGAAATTCCAGAAGTAGATAAAAAACAAGTTGAAAAAGATGTGCGAGAAATGGCAGGAATTACAGATGAAAAAGCTCCTGTGATTTTAGATATAGAATCTGTGCGAGTTACTGGTTCAGGCAAATTCGAAATTGATCTTGTGAACTTGTTTAAAAAGGGCAGACCTTTAATTTACAAACTTGAAGAAGGAAAATACATAATCGACTTGGCTACAACTCTAAATTCAAAAGGTATGAAAGCGATTAAGAATTTTGATGAGAAAAAGGAATGAATTCTCTAAAAATATAAAAACCCATTTCACCAAAGTATATTATGAAAAAAATTGATTTAATTCTTAAAAAAGTTTTAGAGGAAGTTGAACCTGAAAAAGAAAAAGTTGTGGAAATTGAAAAGAAATTAAAAGCTTTTTTAGAGCAGTTAAAAAAGAAGATTAATGCTGAAATTTTTGTCGGAGGAAGTTTCGCAAAAAAGACTTTAATAAAAAAAGACAAATATGATATTGATATTTTTATTCGATTTTTAAAAGGAGAAAAGATTTCTGAAAAACTTGAAAAAGTTTTAAAGAATTTCAAGCATGTTGAAAAAGTTCATGGTTCTCGAGATTATTTTAAAATAAAAACAGGTGAAGATTTTTATTTCGAACTTGTCCCTGTTTTAAAAGTAAAAAATCCTAAACAAGCTGAAAACATTACAGACCTTTCTTATTCTCATGTAAAATATATAAATAAAAAAATCAAATCCCAAAAAGTTTTAAAGGATATAAAACTTGCAAAAGCTTTTTGTTATGCAAGGCAATGTTATGGTGCTGAATCTTATATCAAGGGGTTTTCAGGTTATTCTTTAGAACTTCTTGTATATTATTATGGAAGTTTTTTAAAATTCATTAGTGCAATTGCAAAATTCAAAGAGGAAAAAATTATAATTGATCTTGAAAAATTGCACAAAAAATCAAGGATTATGATGGATTTAAATTCTTCAAAACTTGAATCCCCAATTATTTTAATTGACCCAACATACAAACAAAGAAATGCTTTAGCTTGCTTATCAAAAGAAACTTTTTTTAAATTTCAAAAAGAATGTAAAGAATTTTTAAACAATCCTTCTGAAAAGTTTTTTGAAATTGAACAAATTAACTTAGAAAAAATAAAAAAAGAGGCTCTTAAGAAAAAACAGGAATTTCTTTTAATTGAAACAAAAACTAACAAGCAATCAGGAGATATTGCTGGGACAAAACTTTTCAAATTTTACAACCATTTTTCAGAAGAAATTTCAAAATATTTTGGAATTAAGAAAAAAGAATTTAATTATAATGATAAACAATCTGCAAAGTATTTTTTTATCGTAAAACCTAAAAAAGAAATTTTGATTTCTGGACCTTTTGTAAAAGATAAAAAAAATGTTTTGGCATTTAAGAAAGTTCATAAAAATGTTTTTGTAAAAAACAAACGTTTTTTTGCAAGACAAAAAATTGATTTTAGTTTAAAAAAGTTTGTTGATTCTTGGGTAAAGAAAAACAAAAAGAAGATGAATGAAATGAGTGTTATTGAGTTGAATGTTTTGGGTTAAGATTGTTTCTTTTTCTTCCCAAATTGCATTCCTTGAATTCTCTGAATAACTTTTTTTGGTTGCACAGAAATTCCTATTTGATAAGTTGGTTTTACTCCTTTTTGAAAATTTCCTCTAACATAAGGGGAAACCCCAAAATTTGCTATTTCTTTTCCAGTAAATTCAACTTCTGAATATGTTTTGTCTAAATCTTTAATTGTCCCTGCTGTAAAAAGAGCTATATTTCCTATTTTTGTGGATAAGGCATCATATGTAAAAAACAGGGGATTTTTAGGGTTTTGAAAATCAAAAGCCATTTCATAAAAACCAAAACCTTTTTGCCAATTATAAGAAAGATTTGCTCCTGCAGTAACCTTTTTCTCAAAATTATTAGTGTGTAATGTAACAAGCGGTTTTAAAAAATAATTTTTATTAATCTGTATTTTAATTTTTTCATGTGAAAAATCATGTTTACCAAATGGATAAAATTTATTAACATCTATCAAAGAATTATATTTTAAATTTCCTAAACTTATTTCAGGATAAACTCTTAAATTGTTCCCCTGTTCAATTCCTTTTGTAGCTTCAAACCAACCATTAATTTCTCCAAAAATCTTTTTTAAAGGAGAGATAGTGATACTTAAAGCCAATGCTCCTGTTATTAATTTATTTCTTATATCTTTCATTTTATTTTAATCTCTTATTACTTTTAAATATTTGTTTAATTAAATATATACTTCCCCTATTCCAAAGCTTTTTCAAACAAAGATGCAAACGCTTCTACAAAAAAAGGAGAACTAAGCCAGATTGCCATATCTTCTTTATCATTTGATTTTGATAAGTAAAATAAAATTTCTGATCTATCAATTATAAATAATTTTGCGTCAATATTTACTTTTTTTATTTTTATTTTCAATTTCGTTTCAATTTTTTTAATTAATTCTTCATCTCCTGATAAACCAAGTTTTATCTTTATCCCTGCTTTTGAAAGAACATTAAAAGTTTGTTGAAAAAGATTCAATTTTGATAAAAATTCTTCCACATTTGTGCAAATCATAACTTCTTTTTTAGCTTCTCTTATAAGGTCGCTTAAATAATTTGAAATATTTGATTTTCCTTTTAATGATGCTGAAACATCTTCTCTTTTTACAAGACCGACTCCACTTTTGTATAAAGTTTCAAGTTGGGAATATTCCTCTGTTGAATTTATTTTTGAAAGAGTTTCAATTCTTTCTTGAGCACCTGTTCGAACATTATTTTTCAATTTTTCAAGAATCATTTTTGGTTTTACACCAATGTATTTTACAGGTTTTCCAAGTTTAACCAATGCAAAACCTTTTTTTTCCAAAGATTCTAAAACATCATATGTTCTTGAACGAGGAACTCTTGAAAGGTTCGCGATTTCGCCTGCAGAAGCCACACCTTTTCCAAGCAAAGCCAACCAAACTTTTGTTTCATAGAGATTTAAATCAAAATAATCTCTAATCTTACTTATTAATTCTTGTTTGACTAACATTTTATTCCATCCTCCGTCTATAATCTCTTCCTATTTCTGAAGAACCATACATATTCAAAGAATCAGAAATTTTCAAGTTCCCAAATACATAATACTTTTTTGATAATTCAATTACAAATCCCTGAGGATTTGCAATATCAGATTTTATTTTAATAACTAAATTAGTTGTTCCTATCTCTGTTTCATTTTTTAGTTCAGTTGCATTAGTTAAACTAGAACTAACTTCAACCCCCCCAAAAAAATAATTACAAA
>CAYUQG010000014.1:0-7888 GCA_964446915.1 Candidatus Woesearchaeota archaeon | reverse complement strand
TGCCAAAGGCAATTTTGAAGTTATATTAATTTGAGCAACTTGTTGTGAACTAATTTTCGGTTTTGCCTAATGACATATGTCACTTCTGAGCACAAAAAGCTTTTTCACACTAATCTTTAAAAACATCTACAACTATTTTCTCGCATGAAAAAAGAGTTAAATTTTTTCTTCGCAACTTCCAGCGGAGGCAATTTAAGAAGTTGCTCAACCGCGATGAAAGGGAAGGTTAAGCGAAGGAAACCGTAGGTGTCCTCGCATGGCTTACATTAAAAAATTAATGATGTATGGTTTCAAAAGTTTTGTAAGAAAAACAGAGTTGCCGTTCACCTCAGGAATAAATGTTATTTTAGGTCCAAATGGTTCTGGAAAATCAAATGTTTCAGATGCTTTGTGTTTTGTCCTCGGTAGATTAAGTATAAAATCAATGCGTGCTGCAAAGGCAAAAAATTTAATTTTCCTTGGTTCAAAGTCAATAGCTCCTGCAAAAGAAGCAACAGTTGAACTCGTTTTTGACAATTCTGACAATTCATTTTCAATTGATGAAAAAGAAATTTCAATTAAAAGAACTGTTCGAAGAAATGGGCAAAGTTTATATAAAATAAATAACCAAACAAAAACACGACAAGAAGTTTTATCTTTATTAGCTCAAGCAGGAATAGACCCAAACGGATTTAATATAATTCTTCAAGGTCAAATTCAGAATCTTGTAAGAATGCACACAGACGAGCGTAGAAAAATAATTGAAGAAGTTTCAGGAATTTCAATTTATGAAATCAGAAAAGAAAAATCTTTAAAAGAACTTGAAAAAACAGAAGAAAGATTAAAAGAAGTTGGGGCAATTTTACGTGAACGAACAATTTATTTGAATAATTTAGAAAAAGAAAGACAGCAAGCTTTACGTTTTAAAAAACTTGAAAAAGATGTTAAAAAATTAAAAGCAAGTATTCTTCAATCAGGTTTAAACAAAAATAAAAAACTAACAGAAAAAATAAATTTAGAAATTGAAAAAAAGAACAAAGAGATTGAAAAATTAAAAAAAATAATTTCCTCAATTCAATTATCAATTAAAAATTTTGAATCAAAAATAGATTCTATTAATTCTACAATTCAAGAATCAACAGGATTTGAACAAGAAAAACTTAATTCGGAAATTGCAAATCTTAGAGCAGATATTGCTGGGTTAAGTGTAAAATTTGAAAATTCTGAAAATAAGATTTCTGAAATTCAAAAGTTAAAATTAGAGCTAAAAAAAACTCTTTCTGAAAGTGAAAATTCTTTAAACGACCTTCAAAAATCAAAGAAAACTTCTACTAAAAATGAAGTCAAGCAAAGAGAAATTGACCGGAAAAAAATAGAATTGGAAAAGTTAGAAGAACAAAGAAAAAAGTTTTATACAATAAAATCAGAATCTAAATCAATTCGTCAAAGAATAGAAGACAAAAAAAATATTTTTAAAAATTATACAAATGAAGTGGAATTTTTAATAAAACAAATTAAGTCAATTTCCCAAGATATTTTTTATAAAGATTCTACAGAACAAAAATTAAATCAAATAAAATTTTCTTTAAAAGAAAAAAAAGATTTTTTAGAGAACATTCGAAAAAGGGAAATTCAACTTGAAAAAAAATCTTCTGCAGATGAGTATGAGGTTGAAGAGCAAAAAAAATTAACAAATAAAATTTCTAAAATGGATATTTGTCCTGTTTGTAAAAGTAGAATTACTGAATCCCATATACATGAAATAAATAGTGTTTCCTTGCCAAGAATAAATTCTCTCCAAAAAGAAATTGAAAGTTCAGATAAAGAACTTGCAGAAATTTATGTTAAGCGAGAAATTCTTGTTCAAGATATAGAACAACTTGAAACTGAAATTTCAAAACGTAATTTAGATACTATAAAACTTTCAAATATTGAAGAAAAGAAAGAACAAATAAAAGAACTTCAAAAAAATATCCAGCAAGTTCAAGTAGAGATTTCCGAATTTGAAAAGATTTCCAAGAATTTAGAAAATAAATTTAATGAGTTTTCGAATATTGAACAAAAATATGAGACAATAAGAATGGAGGTTGAAGAAGTCTCTTTAAGAACAGAAGAAAATGTTGATTCTGAAATTTCATTTAAAAAAAGAGAATTTGAGCGATCAAAAATTTCTTTAAAGCAATACGTTCGGACTGAAAAAGATTTAATTGAAGATTTAAATGAGATAAAGAAAAATTTAGATTTTAAAAAAGCTCTTCTTGAAACAAAAAGAAAACAGGATGAAGAATTAAGCAAAAAATTCCAAAAGTTTATTTTAGAACGAGAATCTTTGCAGAAAAAAGTTCATGAAAGTCAATTGCAAATTTCTTCAAAACAAAATAAAATTTATAATTTTGAACAAGAAGCTAATAATTTTAAAATTGAAAAGGCAAGAGTTGGTGCAACAGTTGAAAGTTTAGAAACAGAATTATTTGAGTTTTCAGGAATAGAAATAATTCAAGCAAGCAAAGAAATTCTTGTTCAGAGATTAGTAAATACGCAAGAAACTCTTTCAAAAATAGGTTCTGTTAATTTACGTTCTCTTGAAGTTTATGATGAAGTTAAAAAAGAATATGACTCTGTGCAACAGAAAGTAGAAATTATCACAAAAGAAAAACAAGGAATTTTGAAAATAGTTTCTGTAATTGACATTAAAAAGAAAAAGGCTTTCTTAAATGCACTTAATTCTTTAAATGAAATTTTTTCAAGAAACTTTACTCAATTAAGTACAAAAGGTCAGGTCTCGCTTGAGCTTGAAAATAAAAAAGATCCTTTTGAAGGTGGTGTAAACATTTTAGTTAAAACAGGTCATGGAAAATATTTTGATGTAACTTCTTTGTCAGGGGGGGAACAAACTCTTGTTGCCCTTTCTTTAATTTTTGCAATTCAAGAACTTAATCCATATTGCTTTTATATTTTAGATGAAATTGACGCAGCACTTGATAAGCATAATTCAGAGCGTCTTGCAGGGCTTTTGAAGAAATACATGCAAAAAGGTCAATACATTGTAATTAGCCATAATGATGAGATTATCACAAAGGCAACAAATCTTTACGGAGTTTCCATGCATGATGGAATAAGTAAGGTTATTAGTTTGAGAGTTTGAGGTAAGATTTTGTTTAATTTTAAAGTTGTTATATAATTTTTTATATCTTTTATAATTGTAATTAGTATGAAAAGTACAGTTTGTTATAAAAAATTAAAAAGCAAAAAAGTTCCTTTATGTGATTATAAAGGAAAGTGCATGAATAAAGCATATAAGGAAGTTTACCCTAAAAATAAAGGATGGAGTTATCTCTGTAAAAAACATTTTAAACAAGAACAAAAACGATTTAAGGAAAAATTACCCTACTGTTCTGTAGATTAATAACAAAAAATAAATTTACAATATAAGATGAACAAAACACAACTTATTGAATCTTTAAAGCAACAAGGATTTTCAAAACAAATTCTTCAGGCATTTGAAAAAATTAAGCGAAAGGATTTTGTTTTAGAAAATATGAAGTATAGGGCTTATTATGATACAGCACTTCCAATTGGGTATGCACAAACAATTTCCCAACCTTACACAATAGCAATTATGCTTTCTTTACTTGAATTAAAACCCAAACAAAAAGTCCTTGAGGTTGGTTCTGGATGTGGATATGTTCTGGCTTTAATTAACACAATAACAAGCTCAAAGGTTTATGGAATTGAAATCGTAAAAGAACTTGCAGATAAATCAAAACAAAACTTAAAAAATTATAATGTGGAAATTTACAATAAAAATGGTGCACAAGGTTTGCCAGACGAAGCACCTTTTGACAGGATTTTAATCAGTGCAACATGTGAAAAAATTCCAGAAAAACTTTTTAGTCAGTTGAAAGAAAATGGATTAATTGTTGCACCTGTTGGTTTGCCTCATGATTGTTCAATTCTAACTATTCAAAAAATAAAAGGAAAACCTGTAATTAAGAAAAAAATATCAGGGTTTAGATTTGTGGCTTTTATTTAGTTAACTATATCTAATTTGCTTTCAAGCCCATTTAAATCATCAAGTAATATTGGTACTTTTGCATCTCCTTCAGTTAACCTTTTGTAAATTTTTCTTGCCCGGATACATAAATTCTGGGCTCTTAAAATATTTCTTCCATCATCAGGAGCCCCTAACTCGTGATAAACATATACAATACAAGCGTGAAATGTTGCAACTGCAATGTACTTTTTTCTGCCATATTCTTCTCAACTTTTCTCCATATTTAAGCATTTGTTTAGTTTAGAATATAATTAGTTTGAAGGTTTATTTCTAAAATATAAAAAAAAGAAAGTTACTAAAATAAAAAAATAAAATTAAAAATAAATTTAGTAGTAACTTTCTCCAAACTCTTCAGTTTTTTGAGGTTTCTTTCCGATTAAAACAATTAATACAATCAATAATACTAAGAAGATTATTGCAAGTATAATTGTTAAAACCACAATCGCGTTGTTTGTTTGGTCGTCTAAAACTTGTTTGCTGAAGTCATATGAACCCACAAGTTCACCATTCATTGTTAAAACATTAACAGTGTAAACTTCTGAATCTGCTTTCACTTCAACTGTTTCACTTGAACCAGCTTGAACAGTCAAAAACATTTCATTTGATGGGAAAACAATTCTATATATTTTCATTTGATTTGTTGGGTTAACAACAAATAAACCATCAGCTGTTTTGATAACTGTTTCTGGGAATTCGTTTTCAATTACTAATTGTTTTGTTTCACTTAAAACTAAATCATCTGTTGATACTTCAACTTCAAGTGTATAAACACCAGCAACAAGGTTGTATGGAATTTCAATATAAACTCTTCCATTAACAGTGTCTGTTTCGTCAGAGTCACTATCATAATTCCATTCGTCTGAAACTAAATCTCCAAAGTAAACTGTTTTTTCAAGTTCAGCTCCAGTAATTTTAGCAACAACATAAAGGTCATCTAAATCATTATAACCAATGTTCTTTAAAACAAGATCAACAGGGAAAGTTTCCCCAGCTGTAACTGTTTTTGGAAGACTGATTGATTTAAAATCAACATTGTATGATGGTCTTTGAGCTTTTAATACATAGTCGTCTTCTGTTTTGTAGTTTGCATTCCAAACTTTAACATTAAGTTCGACATCTGTACTAAGGTCATCTTTAAGTTCATAAGGAACTTTCAAAGTTAAAGATTTTTTGTAAGAGTGACCATCTTCAACATCAAATTGATTTGAAATCGCATCAACATCTATTTTGTCCCCTTCAATCTCAACTTTGATTCTAACATTTGACGCATCAACATTTGCTGTAAATTGAACTTCTATTTCAACATTTTCTCCAGCTATAACAGCAGGAGAGTAAGCAACATCAATGTTGTCAATTGTTACAGTAAGACCACTTAAGTCTGCTAATTCAGCAGCACTAACAGTTGTTACTAAAAACAAAGCCATTGCAATTGCGATAAAAGAAACCATAAGGTTCTTTGTTTTCATTTGCATTTTATATATATTTTATTTATCAGAAAACTTTGTTTCCTGTAAAAATTCAACATTAAAATCCTTTATAAACTTTATTGTGGTAACAGGCAATAATACTTTTCTGTAGAACTAAATGTGAGTAACAAGGAGTGAATCCTTGTCACTTCACGTAAAAAATAAATTTTATAAACTTAAAAGTTCTATTTTAGAATCAGTTGTTGCAAAATTACTTGCCATAATTACTTGACACTCAAATTCTTCTGCAACTTGAATGATTGGATTTGTAACAGTTCCATCCATTACAATTGCCTTTATTTTTTTATTCAATTTTTTCAACCCATTACCCAAACTTTTCACAGAAAATTTCCTAATTTCTTCAAGGGAATTGTTTAAGATTACTGCTTTTCCAGAGCCTTCAACATCTTTCATGATTTTTTTTAAGAATTCTTTTTCATCTTTATCCAATTTTTGTATAGGTTTTTCTTCAGGCTTATTTGAAGTCATTTCTTTTCCAAAAAACTTTTCAACTGAAACTTTTTTTCGAAGATTCATTAAAAGTTCTTTGCCCATTAATTCTTCAACTTCTTTTCCATCAGGAGCTATTGCAATATATGCTACATTTGCATTATTCACAACATTTTCAGCAATTAATTTACCCCCTCTATCCCCATCAACAAAAAGAGTTATTTCTTTTTCTTGGCCAAGTTTTTTTATTGCATTTGGAAGTTTAGTTCCGTTCATAGCAATAACATTGTTCACTCCGTTTTTAAGTAGGTTCAAAACATCTGCCCTTCCTTCAACAACAATTATTTCTTTTCCAGAAAGATCTCCACAAGGAAGTTTTTCTTCTCCATATTCTGAGATATTAGACATTTTATTAGCATCCTTAATTTCATTTGAAATTTGTTTTGAGTCTGTTGAGCCTTCAATTTCTTTCATAAGTTTTTTTGCTCTTTCAATTATGTAATCTCTTTTGCTTCCACGAACATCTTCTATTCTTTCAACTTCTATTTGAGCATCGCATGGTCCAACTCTTTCAATAGTTTCAATTGCAGCTGCAATCAAAGTTGTTTCTGATTGGTCTAAAGCTGTTGGGATTTGAATTTTTCCAATTGTTCTTTTATCTTTCCTTTCAACCTCAACTTCAATTCTCCCTATTTTTCCTTCTTTTTGAAGTTCTCTCATTTCCAAATCAGCACCAAGCAAACCTTCTGTTTGACCAAATAAAGCTCCTATTACATCTGGTTTTTCAAGACCGCCTTCAGCTATAAAACTTGCATGTATCATGTATTTTATTGATACTGGACTTATTTTTGCCATATTTGAATTTCTCCATTTAATTATTTTGAAACAATAATTGTTTCTAGAAAAATATCTAATTTCTTCTAACTAATCTAACATGAATGTGAATTTGATGATGATTAATAATAATCTGTCGTGATATTTTCCTAACACATATTTTTGGGAGAACTAGTTTTTAAAGTTTTGGATTATAAAATTCTTAATAATTGTTTTCTTTTACTAATTAAATAGCGAGTCCATATTAACTCCTCCTTCAGATTCCCCCTTAATTTTGTTTCAACATTATTTCCCTCTCTAAATTTTTTAGAATTCTTTTTATTAATCGTTTACGACTTTCTTTTTGTAATTTCAATACACATTCCAGCTGCAACTGTTCTACCAGCATCTCTAACAGCAAATCTTGATGTATATGGATTTTCTTTTTGAGTTTCAAGAGCTAAATTTCCTTGTGGCTTTATTCTAACTTTTGCAACATCTCCATTTTTTAAAAAATCAGGATGGTCTTTAATAACTTCTCCACTCTTTGGATCAATTTGTGCAATTAATTCTATAAATTGGCATGGAACTTGAGCAGTGTGAATGTGGAATACAGGTGTATATCCTTTTGCTAAAACTGTTGGATGATTAATTACAGCTATTTGTGCTATAAACTCTTCTACAATTGAAATTGGATGGGCAGCATCACAAATAATATCCCCTCTTGCAATGTCTTTTTTTCCAACTCCTCGAATATTTATTCCAACATTATCTCCTGCAATAGCTTCTTTCAATTGTTCATGGTGCATTTCAATTGTTCTAATTTCACCATCAATTCCTTTTCCTGTTCTTCCAGGCAGAACTTTAACTTTTTGTCCAACTTTCATAATTCCTGTTTCAACTTTTCCAACAGGAACAGTTCCAATACCTGTAATTTCATAAACATCTTGACAAGGCATTCTCATTGGAAGATTTGTTGGTATTTCAGGTTCAGGGAAAACATCAAATTGTTCCATTATAGTTGATCCTTTGTACCAGCCCATATTTTCAGATTTTTTAATAACATTATCTCCTTTTAATCCAGAGCATGCAATAAATGGTGTAGTGTCTGGGTTAATTCCAACTT
>CAYUQG010000013.1:0-8042 GCA_964446915.1 Candidatus Woesearchaeota archaeon | reverse complement strand
AAGCTGAAAAATCAACAGCAAAAAATATTAAGTCAACCTCAACACGAAAAAATGTCACAGATGCTCTTGAAAAAATTGTTCGCCATTTAAAAACTTTTAAAAAAACACCTGAAAATGGAATGGCAATTTTTTGCGGGAACATTTCAAAAACAGAAGGACAAAGTGATTTACAGTTGTGGGAAATTGAGCCTCCAATGCCTTTGAAAATAAGATTGTATAGATGTGATAAAGAATTTGTTTTAGAATCTTTAAAAGCAATGCTGGAAGTTACAGAAGTTTTTGGATTATTGGTTATGGACAGAAAAGAAGCCACAATTGGATTACTTGAAGGAAAAAGAATTGATATTTTGCAAAAGATGACTTCTGGAGTTCCAAGCAAAGTTCGTGCAGGAGGTCAAAGTTCACAAAGATTTCACAGAATTACAGAAGGCCTAACAAGAGATTTCTACAAAAGAATTGCAGGAGAAATGAAAAAAATCTTTTTTGAAATGCAAAAATTAAAAGGCATTATAATCGGCGGACCAATTCCAACAAAGGACGAATTTATAGATAATGAATATTTAACAGATCAATTAAGAAAAAAAATAATTGGAAGAATAGATATTGGAGGAAGCGATGAGTCAGGAATAAAAGAACTAGTAACAAAATCACAAGATATTTTGGCTGAACAAGAAATAATTTATGAAAAAAATATTTTAAAAAAACTTTTTGAAACTTTGGGTGAAAATCCAGATAAATCTGCACTTGGAAAAGAGAAAGTTGAAAAAGCATTAAAATATGGAGCAGTAGAAATTTTGTTCTTATCAAAAAAAATTGAAAAAGAAATTTCAAAACCATTAAAAGAACTTGCAAAAAACACAAGTTCAGAAATTGAGATAATTTCAATTGAAACAGAAGAAGGAGAACAATTTTTTAATCTTGGAGGAATTGGTGCTATTTTAAGATTTCAAGTTTAAAGTTTAGGCAGGCAATCAAATAAAACAACTGCATTATCACCACCATAATCCTTTTCTAAATTATAAGTCTTAACAAGAGTGCATTCATCAGATAAAAAAGTTTTGTTAATAATCTGCTCTGTAGAAATTATTTTATTATTAGAATCCATAAAAACTTTTAGGATCACAAATTTGACTTTTCCTTTTAATAAATTAGTTCTCTCTTCTATATTATACAACCCTGTTAAAAATGTTTTTTCATTAGTATCTATATAATTATTTATTATTTTCCTTTCAGAAACCATAGCAACAAGAGGAGCTATTTCAAAATCTCCATAAATTGTTTGATTTTCTAAACTATTTGCTTTAATATATTCCGAAATTTCATCTAAAAATTCTATTTTTGAAGTTAAAGCATGATTTTTTACATAAAAAGCAGAATTAAAAATAACCAAACACAAAACTAAAATCATAAGAACTACTGCAATTTCTTTTTTCCTTTCTTTTATTTTCCCTAAAACTACTCCAGCACATATTGCTAAAAAAGGAATTAAAACCCCAAAATAAAGATAATATACATCAGAATAAAAAACATAAAATAAACTAATTGCTCCAGCAACAATTAAAGGTTGTTTAAGGGACTTTCTTGTTTTCAAAAAAAGTGAACTTATTGTTAGAATTATAAGAGTAAAATCCCATTTAATAAAAAATCGAAAAATACCCAACTTTAGAATTCCCTCTGTTTTTAAAAAATGATATAAAAAAACAGAAGTCAAATAATTTTCTTTAAACAAAAAAAGTAAAATCAAATTTACTGGAATAAAAATAACACTGATTCCAAGAGCAAACCAAACAAATTTTTTCCAATTTTTAATCAACAAATAAATTCCAATTCCAACAATTGCAAAAGCAACATACAATCTTGTTAAAAGAGCGAGCGAAGAAATGATTCCTCCCAAAAAATATTTTTGTTTGTGGACTAAATAAAAACTTATCATAAAAAACATAGAGGTTAAATGGACTCCTGTAGAATAATCGGTCGTTGTTAAAATTATAAAAGAAAATAAATAAAGTATTGATGATAAAAGAGCACAATTTGAATTAAATTTCTTTTTAACATAAAGAAAAATTATGGATGCAGTAATTACGCTGGCGATTAATGGAATTAATTTTAAAAGAATTATTTTTGAATTCACTAAAAAAAGAAGGCCAAAAAGAACAGAAAGTTGTAACGGAGGACTTGCAAAAAAGAAATCTCTATAAGGTAATTGACCCTGAGTAATTAATTTTGCCATAAAAAAATAAATATTTTCATCACTAAACTTAAATGCCATAAAAGAGATTTTAAGAATTAAAAAAAGTAAGATAAAAATCCCAAAAATAAGGACATTTTTATCTTCAAAAAATTTATAAAATTTTTTCATAATTAACATAAGAAAATTCAAATTAAATACTTATTGATAAGTTTTTAAATTTTAAAATCTTTTGTTTTATACACAAAATGGATTTATCTTTAATAATTCCCACATATAACGAAAAAGAAAACATTTCTATTTTAATTCAAAAAATTTTCCAAGAATTTAAAGAAAATAACATAAAGGGAGAATTAATTATTGTGGACGACAATTCTCCCGACAAAACTGGAGAAATTGTTGAAAGTTTAAAAAAGGAATATCCAACTTTAAAGATTGTTCATAGAAAAGGAAAATTGGGTTTGTCTTCTGCTGTGCTTGAAGGATTTAAAATTTCTAAAGGCAATGTATTAGGAGTTATGGATGCAGATTTAAGTCATCCACCTGAAAAAATAAAAGAACTTTTTTGGGCAATTAAAAAAGGAGGAGCAGATTTCACAATTGGAAGCAGATATATCAAGGGTGGTAAAATAAAAGGTTGGAATTTAAAAAGAATGGTCATGTCTAAAACTGCTACGCTTTTATCAAGAATTTATACAAAAGTTAAAGATCCTATGACAGGATTTTTTATGATTAAAAGAGAAGTTATAAAAAATGTCAATTTGAATCCAAAAGGATTTAAGATTCTTTTAGAAATTATAATCAAAGGAAAATATAAGAACATAAAAGAAATTCCTATTACTTTTACTAATCGTATTAAAGGAAAGAGCAAAGTAGGAATAAAAGAAATTATTTATTATCTCCAAAATTTGATAGAATATTTACCTTACAAGAAAAATGTAATAAAAGAATTTGCTAAATTTGCTTTTGTTGGTGCAATTGGAACTTTAATAAATATTACAATTTTATATTTCTTAACTGAAAAAGCAGGAATTTATTATATAATTTCTGCTATTTTTGCTTTTCTTGTGGCAATGACAAATAATTTTATTTTGAACAAGATTTGGACATTTAAGGAAAAAATAAAATCTGATTTAGGAAAAAAATATTTAAAATTTGGATTAGTTAGTGTTTTAACACTTTTAGTAAATTTATTTTTCCTTTACATCTTCACAGAATTTTTTGGAATTTATTATATAATTTCTCAGGTTTTAGCAATTGGAATTGCCTTGATTCTAAATTTTTTTGGAAATAAAATATGGACTTTTTCTAGAAAGTAATAATCTTTCCTCTAAATTATACAAAATTAAGATTTAAAATAAATCAATAAACTTATTGGGAATCATTCCAGCTTCATCACAATGATAAACTTTATGTGTGAATTGATTAAATTTTCCTTTTAATTGCAAATTATTCTTTTTAACCAATATTTTATTTTCATCTATTATTTTTAACTGCGGAGCCTTGAATGAAGTTGGTAAAAATCCAAAACAATTCCCAAATATTTGAAGTCCTACTAAAAATTCTTCCTGAGTTTTTTCTTTAGAAAATTCTTCATATTCATGTGTAATCCCATGCAATTCAAGGGTCTTATTCAAATTTAAAATATACTCACACCAAGTTCGATTTTTTGAGATATCATTTCCTTCAAAATTAGGTATAACCCACAAAACATCACTTTTCAATAAATATTCTTCTTCACAAAAAATTTCTGGAGAAACATCATCTATTTCTTTTAAATTAACTAACCTCACAAAAAATAAAACAAAAAGTAATCCAAACAAAATAATTAAAAAATATCTTAACTTTATCATAATTTAATTAATTTTCTTGATATTAAGTAATTATTGATATAATTTTAATCTTTTTTAAAAATCAAAAAACAATTTTTTCTAATTCATTTTCAAGAGTCAGATTATTTTTATTAACTGTTTTGTCAATGTCAGAAGATTTTATTTTATCTTTAGAATCCCCATCAATAACATTTACAGCTTTTATGAATCTTTCTTTTGTTGGGAATCTTTCAACAAAATAATCGTCTAATGAACAATTAGTATATACAATTTCAATTTTTTTAGCAACTTCTGCATTCTCAAATTCAATTTTTGTTCCATTTTCTAATTTATATTTTGGACCAGCACTTGCCAAACCGAAAACCAAAATAGGGTAAATAATATTTCTTATTTTCATATAATTGTAACTACTATATAATTTATAAACCTTTCGTTTGTGCTTATTTATATTGTTTTAACTAATTTTATAAACTTGGTTTATTTTTCTTTGCTATGGTAAATAGCAAAACAATTGAAGAAATTGACGAATCAAAAGAAAAAGAGGATATGAAAAAATTAGAAGCTATTTTGTTTATTTCTGGAAAATATTTATCTATGGCAGAATTGGTTGCTCTTTCAGATTTAAATCCAATTATAATTTCTAATTTAATTGAAAAATTAAAAGAAAAATATGAATTAAATGATTCTGCAATTGGAATTGTGAAAAAAAAAGAGCTTTGGAAAATGGATGTTAATCAAGAATATGCTGGAATTGTAAATAAATTAGCAACAGGTTCTGCAGAATTTTCAAAAGCAGAACAAGAAACCCTTGCAATAATTGCTTTCAAACAACCAATAAAACAATCTGTCATAATAAAAATTCGAGGCAACAAAGCATATGACCACATAAAAAAATTCCATGAACTAAATTTAATCAAAAAAAAGAAAACAGGTCACACACATGAATTAAGTTTATCAGATGACTTTTATGATTATTTCAATCTTCAAAAAGGAGATCCTTTAACGGAATTTTAAAATGGATTGGTTAACCATTATTTTTTTGATTTATACTTTTATTGCAATTTACTTTTTATCCTTATATCTCTTAATTTATTCCCCCCACAGAAAAGAATTTTTTAGTTATCCTAAACCAAAAAGAATTTATCCTATTAGCATTGTTGTTCCGTGTTACAACGAAGAATCTACAATTAAAAATACAATTGAAAAATTAATAAACCTAAACTATGCAGGTTTAAAAAAAATTGTTGTAGTAGATGATTGTAGCACTGATAATTCTTACAAAATAATAAAATCTTGTGCTAAAAAGTATTCAATTGTCAAAGTTGTGCAAACCCCTTCAAATACTGGAAATGCGGCTGGTGCAAAAAACTATGGAGCAAAATTTGTTGAAACAGAACTAATAGGATTCATAGATGCAGATTCTTACCCCTCAAAAAATTCTTTGCAAAAAATGGTTGGCTTTTTTGATAACCCAAAAACAGGTGCAGTCACACCAGTAATTTTAGTTAAAAATAGAAACACTCTAATAGAAAAATTACAAGCTATTGAATACAAAATAATTGCATTCACACGAAAACTCCTAAATTTTGTAGAAGCAATTTATGTTACTCCAGGCCCCTTAGCACTTTACAGAAAATCAATTTTTGACGAACTTGGAGGTTTTGATGAAAAAAATTTAACAGAAGACATTGAAATTACTTGGCACCTTATATCAAAAGGATACACAGTACAAATGTCTCTTATGCCAAAAGTTTATACAATTGCCCCAAAAAAATTCAAAGCATGGTTTAAACAGAGAATTCGTTGGAACTTTGGAGGACTTCAATCAATAGTGAAATACAAAAAGAATTTTTTAAAGGGAGGAATGCTAGGAAGTTTTGTATTGCCTTTTTTTGTGTTATCTTGGGGCATCGGAATTTTTGGATTAGGAATATTAGTTTATAGGATAGTTAGAATAGTAGCTCTACGTTATCTCTCTACATTTTATTCTGTTAAAGCACAAACAGCGATTCTAAGATTACAAGACATAAATTTAATTCCGAATCTTCTTGTTTTCTTCGGAATAACTCTCTTAATTTTCAGTTCAATTTTCACTTTTTTTGCATTAAAAAAAATAAAAGAAGAAGAATTTAAAAAACATGGATTGTTGTATATTTTATTGTATATGTTTATATATTTGTTGTCATATCCTGTAATTTTAACAACATCTATCTATAAATATTTAAGAGGAAAAAAAGAATGGTAAAATTAGGAAATCCAAAGAATGCTTTTTGGGAAGCGTTTCTTATAGCTATTGTAGTTTTTGTTTTAGGTTTGCTTTTAGGTATTGCATATGAAAACAGCAATTTAAACAAAATTGATGATTATTATACACAATCTGAAATAACAATGATAGATTTTTTAGTCTTAAATTCAGTAATTGATATAGGAGAATCAAACTGCGATTTTTTGGAAAAATCTATATTTGATTTTGCAGATAGAATTTATTGGGAATCTATAACTTTAGAAAAATATGAAGATTCTGAACAAATTTCAGATAGTATGAAGTTAGCTCATAAAAAGTATGACGTCCTAAGAACTTTTTTATGGGTTAATAGTATTGATTTAAATAAAAGATGCGAATCAAACTTTTCAACATTAGTTTATCTTTATGAATATGAATCAGAAGATTTAACAAAACGTGCAACTAATTCTGTTTGGTCAAAAATTATTTTTGATTTAAAACAAAAAAAAGGGGACAATGTCCTTCTTATACCAATTGCAGTAGATAATAAATTAAACTCTTTAAAATCTATGACTCAAAAATTTAATATTACAGAATATCCTGTTTTAATAATAAACAATGAAATTGTTATAGATGAACTTAAAACTATAGAGGACATCCAAACCTACCTAAATTAACATATCCTCCACAATAACAATCTTAAAAAACCCAGATTTATGTATTAAATTATGGAATGCGTAAGATGTGGCATCTCTGAAAAAAAAGTGCATTTATTTGATGTAGTTTCAAGCTTAGGAATTGAAAAAATGTGTGAAAATTGTGCAAATTATGAAAACAAATTAATTCTTGATAAACCGACAAAAACCCAGTTAAAAGAATCTGAAAAAAAAGAAATTGGATTTCGAGAGGGCATAAAAAAATTTGAAAGAAGTTTAGTAAACCCAAATTTGGAATTAGAAAAACAAAATACAAATTTAAAAAGAATACTTGAAGAAAATTCAAAGAAAAAAATAATAGAAAATTTCAAACCTAGACCAGATTTAGTAAATAATTTCCATTGGATTCTAATGCGCTCGCGAAGATCAAAAAAACTTTCTCAATCTGAATTAGCAAAAGAACTTGGAGAAGCAGAAATAACAATTAAAATGTCTGAAAAAGGAATTTTACCTGAAGATGATTACAAACTTATTAATAAATTTGAAGGGTTCTTTAGAATTCAATTAGTAAAAAAAGAATATTTAGAAAAAGCAAAAAAAGAAACCCCCAATCAAATTTTAAGTTTTGACAAAGTTGCTCTGAAAAATATAACAATTGAGGATTTGAAAAAAATAAAAAATTTGAAGGAAAAAAATTATTTTGAAAACGCCGTGCACAATAATCCAAAAGAAAAAGAATTGTCTGATAAAGAGATAGAAGATTTACTTTTTAAAAAATAACCAAATCTTTATAAACCAAAATACCGAATTCTAAATATGGAAATTAAAATAATCAATGATTCAAAAGATGAACTTGAAGTTGAAATTGATAATATTACTCTTGTAGAACTTCTTAAAGTTTATCTAAATCAAGATTCCAATGTTGATATAGCTGTTTGGAAACAAGAACATCATACCAAAAACCCAATTCTTTTAGTAAAAACAAAAGGCAAAACCCCAAGAAAAGCAATTGCAGATGCCATTACCAAAGTAATAAAACAACTTGATAAAGTTGAAAATGATTTTAAGAATTTGAAATAAACTCTCAAGAATATAGTTCTTTTCCCACAATAATACTTATTAATTCAAAAGGATTCAAATTA
>CAYUQG010000012.1:0-8583 GCA_964446915.1 Candidatus Woesearchaeota archaeon | reverse complement strand
GCAAAAAATTCGGTTTGAAAAGATTAAAAAAAGATATGGTTTGGAATTGTAATCATTAGAAGAGATAGTTGGCTTACAAAATCTTTATAACATTTGAATTCTAAGGATTTCTATGGCAGAAACAAAATCTCTTATTACAGAATTACCTAAAATTATAGAACGGGGGAAGAAAGAAGCACAGAAAATTCTTGATGGAATTTCTGATAAAAATAAGATAATTTTGCAAACCAATGAGTTAGTTCTTCCAACAAAGGCAAAGGGCGGGCTGAATGCTTTTTTTGGGCAGAGTGTTAAAGAAGTTAATGAAAAAGAAATGATGAATCGGATGATTTATGGAGATAATCTTTTGACAATGCAGGCACTTCTTGCAGGAGATAAACAAACTGGAATGTCTTCAATGAGAAATAAAATTGATTTGATTTATATTGACCCGCCATTTGACAGCAAAGCAGATTATCGGACAAAGATTCATCTTCCAGGAACAGATATTGAACAAAAGCCGACGGTGATTGAGCAGTTTGCTTATTCAGACACTTGGAAAAATGGAACTGTTTCATATTTGGAGATGATGGTTCCAAGATTAATTTTAATGAGAGAACTTCTTTCAGAACAAGGTTCAATTTATGTTCATATTGATTGGCATGTCGGACATTATGTTAAAGTTATAATGGATGAAATTTTTGGCAAGGAGAATTTTCAGAGTGAATTGACTTGGAAAAGACATGTTATGGTAAGCAGTGTTGAAGGGGGGATGTTCAAATATCCTCAAAAAGCAGATAATATTTTAATTTATTCTAAAACGAGAAATTGTTATTTTAAGTTGCCATATAAATTAATAACCGACAAAAATATACTCAAAGAAAAATTTAAACAGTTAGAAAATGAGACTGGAAGATTCTTTGAAACTCAACCTTTGGTTTTGAAAGGAAATGAACCGAGTTTTTTGAAATTTCCAGAAAAAGAATTAAAATTGCCAAAAGGACAAAGATTTGCATGGAATCAAAAAACATTAAATAAAAATCTAAAAGAAAATCCTAATATAATCTATTGGACAAACACTGGTTTGCCAAGATATAAAAAATATTTAGATAACTTTGAGGGCGAGCCTGTTTCAAATATTTGGGAGGATATAAACCCAATAACTTCAAAATCAAAGGAATCTGTAAATTATGATACGCAAAAACCTGGAGCACTTCTTAAAAGAATAATTTCTGCATCTTGTCCTGAAAATGGAATTGTTGCAGATTTCTTCGCTGGCTCAGGAACCACAGGAGCAGTTGCTGAAAAATTAGGAAGAAAATGGATTATGTCGGATTTAGGAAAACCAGCTTGCATGATTATGAGAAAAAGATTAATTGACCAAGATGCGAAGCCATTTCTTTATCAATCAATCGGTGATTATCAAAAAGAGCAATTTGAAAAATCAGAATTTAGAACTATCGGAGATTTGTCTCAAGTTGTAATTAGTTTATATGGTGCCTTGCCTTTTTCAGAAGATGGCATTCCTGCGAATTTGGGTTATATCAAAAATGGAAAAACTTTAGTTTATGTTGAATCACCAAATAAATTAGTTAGTTATAATTCCTTGAAAAAAGCTCAAGAATGGAAAGCACAATTAGGTTTTAACAAAGTTGTTGTTTTGGGTTGGAACTTCGTCGCTGATATGAGTAATGTTTTAATTAAATTCAAAAAAGAATTGGATGAAAAACAATTAGAAATTTTAGTTATTCCTGCGGATTTATTAGATAAATTGAGAAGCAAAGCAAATTATGATAAATTAATTAAAGATGGGAAAATCAAGTTTTCTTCCTTGCAATATTTGAAAATCAAACCAATTAAAACAAAAATTGTCGGAGACAAAGAAGAAATTGATGTTGAATTAGATGATTATATTTTATTGTCGCCTGATGTTTTGCCTTTAGATGAAAAGAATAAAGAAGCATTAGAAAAAGTTATTAAAGAAGATTCTTTGGCTTTGATTGAATATTGGAGTATTGACCCAGATTACGACGGAGAAATTTTCAAAAGTAAATGGCAGGATTATAGACAAAATACTTTCAATGATAATAACCCATTAAGAGTTATTAGAAAAGCAAAATTAAAAGTTCCAAAGAAAAAAGGAAAAAGAAAAGTTTGTGTTAAAGCAGTTGATGTTTTTGGTTTTGAAAGCGTGGCTGTTGAGGAGGTAAAGTAGATGAGTGAATTAGATTTTATGAATTTTGTTGATAAGAAAGAGTTTTTTGAAAGTGAAGGAAATGATATTTGGATTTATTTATATAAGGCAAATAAAGATTCAAAAGAAGATTTTGTGATATATTCCTGCTTATTAGCAAAAAATTATATTCCCGAATCTCTGAATGATACAAATTGGGATTATTCAATAACTTATTCACATAGTTCTAAAACTATAAGACCAATATTAACAAAGAGACATTTTCATGGTATCAAACAAGATTATTGGGAAGTTGCAGAAGAGATAAGATTATTTTTTAATCTTTTTGAAGATAAACAAAATAGAAAATTTATTTATATTAATGATAATGGGGACGAAGAAGAAGTAATTATCTTTGAAGAAGAAAACGTAAAAATAAAAAGATTATTCTTAAAAGAATACTTACATGCAAAAAAACTTGTTTTGGCTCAATTTTTTGATGGAATTAGATATTCTGAAAAAGATTTATCCGAATTAGGAACAGAAAAAGTAAACGAAAATAAGAAAGGAAATAATTTTACATATCATAGAATTTTAAACAATAACGAATTTCATATTAATGAGTATAAATCCGTTGCTTCAGTGATCGGCAAAAAAATAATTACTACTCCCCCCACATTCAAGACAATCGTTTTTTCTGAAGAGAAAAAGTATGAAACTTTTATTATTGGAATTGACGAGAATGGAAAAAATATAGAATTTACATGTGATGAAAACTATCTCGCAAATTATTTCGGAAAAAATGCTGGAAATCCTAATTATTTAGCATCTATCTTTTTCAAAAAAGAAGTATTAGATAAATATTACGGAAATCATGAAAAATATTCTGTATCTGACGGATATTTAAACTGCAGTGGGTTATGGGGTTTAAGAATGGATAATAGTCATAATGATATTGTTATGGTTTTCTTAGGGGATTTAGGACAATTATCTTATGAAGAACAAAAATATTGGAAGATATATAACATCCCCGACGGAAAGATGAGTTCTTCTTCTTTTAAAAGAAATTTTATGGCAGAGTTTTGTGATCCCGATACTGCCGATTTAGTATTTAAACAAAAATTTAAAATATTCCAAGAAAATTGGCATAAAAAATATGGAGATTATTTATTTCTTCCATTAAAAAAAGAAGATGAACATTGTCTTGGAGCCTTAAGAATTCCTACTAAAGAATCTCAACAAGAGTTTGATGAAATGGTTTTATTTGTTAATAAGATTATAATAGATTCAATTAATGTTAAAGAAATACAAAAAGATTTGATAAAAGACACTGATTCTGAAGAGATAAAATCAAAAATTAAACAAGACTTTATTCTTATTACAACTGGAGAAAATAAAGATAAGGGCATTAATATTTTAATAAAATATTTGGCTCAAGTGCATAAAGTACAATTTCCAGAGATGAAAACTTTTTTAAAAAATTTGCAGAAATTACGCTCTACGGGTTCAGTTCATAGAAAAGGTGATGATTATGAAGAGGCTAAAAAGAATTTTCAATTAAATGGAAATTTTATAGAAGTATTTGAAAAGATATTGATTGAATGTATAAGCATTCTCAACACATTATCAAGTAAAAAATATGGGATATTATAAAATGAAAACTAAAAAATCACAAAATGGAGAACTGCCCTTAGAATTTGCAAAGGAAGTAACAAAACAAGCAAATGCAGAATTTGAAGACGGAAGTTTATTAGAAAAAGTTTCTCCAATTACAAAAGAACTTTTAACTTATTGGAATCCAAATGGAAATTTTGCAGAAATTAGAAAGGTTAATTTTCATAAAGGACAATGGCAGGCGATTTTGAATGCGATTTATCTTCACGAAGTTTTGAAAGTTAAAGATGTTAAAGATATGTATTCTTGTGTTTCTCCTGAAATTTTGTCTGAAATGGATTTTTTTAGTTTGAAAAAAGAAAAGCACGAACATCCAAAGTATTGTGTTAAAATGGCGACAGGAACAGGAAAAACTTGGGTTATGCATGCTTTGTTAATTTGGCAATATTTGAATTCAAAACATGAGGATGAATACTCTCAAAGGTTTTCAAAAAATTTCCTTCTTGTTGCACCTGGATTAATTGTTTATGAAAGATTATTAGATGCTTATTTGGGAAAAGAAAAAGAAGATAAAACACGAGATTTTGAAACTTCAGATGTTAAAAAATTTGAAGAATTATTTTTGCCTCAAAGTTGCAGGGAAGAAGTTTTAGCTTTTATTCAATCAAATACAATAAGAAAAGAAAATATTGGAGATAGAACTGAAGGAATGATTGCAATTACAAACTGGCATATTTTATCAGAAGACAACGAAGAACCAGAAACAATTCAACCTTTAGAATCTCCAGATTTAATTGTAAAAAAACTCCTTCCGAAAACTCCAGGAACAACAGCAGGTCATTCTTTAGATGTTTTAGATAGAGAACATTTCAGAGGAAAACAAATTGAATTTTTAGCAAACTTACCAAATTTAGTTATGATTAATGATGAAGCACATCATCTTGGAGGAGAGAATAATAAGTTTGATGCAGAAGAAAAGAAATGGCAAGATGCAATAACAAAAATTTCAAAGAGCAAAAAAGATAAATTTATGCAAATAGATTTTTCAGCAACTCCTTATTCAGTAAAAGGAAGCGGGCAAAGACGAACAAGATTTTTCTTTCCCCACATAATCACAAATTTTGAATTAAAAGAAGCAATACATTCTGGGTTAGTTAAGATTGTTGCAATGAGAAAAAGAAAAGGAGAAGGTGCAGAAGAGTTAGATTTCAAAGCAGAAAGGGAAGGAAAAGAAGTTAAAGGAATTTCTGGCGGTCAAAGAGTTATGCTTCGTGCAGGTTTGGCAAAACTTCGGGCATTAGAAGAATCTTTTGAAAATTTTAATTCAGATAAAACAAAGTATCCAAAATTATTAGTGATTTGCGAAGATACAAAAGTTGTTCCTTATGTAACAGAATTTTTAAGAGCAGAAGAAGGACTTGGCGAAGATGAAATAATGGAAATTCATTCAAATAAAAAAGGAGAGGTAGGAATTGGAGAAAAGGAATGGGCAAATATGAAGCAAAGATTATTTAATATGGACAAACACAAAAATCCAAGAGTAATTGTTTCTGTTTTAATGCTTCGTGAAGGTTTTGATGTAAATAATATTTGTGTTATAGTTCCATTGCGTTCAAGCACTTCATTTATACTTTTGGAACAGGTTATTGGAAGAGGATTAAGATTAATGTGGAGAGAAGGACCAGAATATGAAGAAATGAGAAACCGAAATAGGATAAACTTATTGCAGAAAAAAATTGAGCCAGACAGTCAAATTGATATTTTACATATTATTGAACATCCAGAATATGAGAAGTTTTATGAAACAGAACTTTCTTCTGATGATATCGCTGAAGTAGAAGATAAGATTGATAAAACAAGAGCCATGGGGGATTTATTAAATATTCAATTAAAAGAGGGTTATCAAGAATATGATTTGTTTTGGCCAATTATAATTCAAGATGAAGAAAAGGAATTAAAACCTTTAGAATTGACTTTAGATAAATTAGATATTTATCCTATTCACTTATCTGAATTAAAAAAATTATTTGATAATAAGGGTGATAAGTTTATTAGTAAAGAAATAACAAAAGGAACAAGATTTGACGAAGATGAAGTTACTTCAGAAATTTTTTCAGCAAAAAGTTATAATCAATTTTTGCAAAAAATGATTAACGCTGTTTCTATTTTCAATGTTCAAAGGGGAAAAAGAAAAGATAATCAATATAAATTTTATAACATGCAAATAAATCTTGCGCAAGTTGCAAAACTTACAGATAATTACATAAGGCATAAATTATTTAATCAGGAATTTGATCCTTTAGAAGGAAATAACTGGAGAATTTTATTATCCACAGGTTCTAAAATAATTGAACATATAAGAAAAAACATTTCTAAAGCAATTTATGAAATGCAAAATAGTTTAGATGTGAAAGAAGCAAAAGTTATGAAAAAATATTTTTCAGATATTAATGAAATAAGAATGAGAGAAACTTGTTCAATTGAAGTTGCAAAATCAATTTATTCTAAAATCGCTTTTCCTTCAAATAAAGGGGGATTTGAAAAGGCATTTATGGAATTTATAGATGGAGATTCTAAAGTTGAAAAATTTATTAAGATTAGGGAATATGATTATTTTTTTGCTAATGTTATTTATGTTCGAGAAGATGGACTTTTGGCCCATTATTTTCCAGATTTTATTGTAAAAATTGGAGATGAAATTTATCTTGTTGAAACAAAAGCGGAAAGAGATTTAAATAATTATAATGTTAAACAAAAACAAAGAGCAACAATTGATTGGTGCAACAGAATAAATAAACTTTCAAAAGAAGAAAGAATGAACTCAATTTGGCATTATGCACTTTTAGGAGAAAAAACATTTTATTCAATGTCTGAAAAAGAAGCATCAACAAAAGAAATTCTTGATTATGCAAAACTTACAAAATCTAAAATTGAAGGAACACTTACCCGGTTTTTTGGTAAGGACGATAAATATTAAGTTTTTTCTTTTATTCCAGCACACCCCGAATTCTTCTAACACCTGATGAACTGCTTTCTTCTTTAGTAATCTTGAAATGCCCGAGTTCGCAAGTGTTTTTTACATGGGGGCCTGCACAAATTTCTTTGCTAAAGTTTCCAACAGAGTATACTGAAACTTTTTCTCCATATTTTTTTTCAAAAGCTCCAAGAGCACCTTTGTTTTTTGCTTGTTCAAGTGACATTTCTTCACGAATAACTTCACAAGATTTTTGAACTTGTGCATTTACCAAATCTTCAACATCTTGAATTTCTTTTTCAGAAAGTTTTCTTGGAAATGAAAAATCTAATCTTAATCTCTCTGCTGTGATGTTGCTTCCTTTTTGCATGATATTTTCATTTTTTAAAACTTGTCTTAAAGAGGCTAAAAGAAGATGTGCTGCTGTGTGAAGTTTTGTTGTTGCTTCTGAATTATCTGCTAAACCTGATTTGAATTTTCCTGCTGTTGCTGTTCGAGAAAGTTCTTGATGTTTTTTTTGCTCAATTTCAAAATTTTTTAAATTAAATTTAATATTGTTTTTTTTGCATTCTTCAATAATCATTTCAATAGGAAATCCAAAACTTTGGTAGAGTAAAAATGCTTCTTTCCCACAAAGGTTTCTGTTTTCCTTTACGCATTTTTTGAATTTGTTTAAACCATTTTCTAAAGTTAATCCAAATCTAATTTCTTCTTTTTCAATTTCCTGCAAAATTATTTTTTTGTTTGATTTTAATCCTTGATAATCATCATAGATTTTGAAAACTTGTTCTGCAATTTGTGGGGCAAAATTTTCTAAACCAATTTGTTTTCCATAAAAAATAGCTCTTCTGATTAATCTTCTTAGGACATAACTTTGTTCAGAGTTCCCTGGCGTGATTCCTTCTGCAATTATGAAAACAGCTGCTTTAAGATGGTCTGCAATTATTCGCATTTCTTTTTTGTATTCTGAATATTTTTTCCCAGAAATTTTTTCAATTTTTTCAATTATTGGTTTAAAACAATCTGTTAAATAATTGTCGTCATATCCTTGTAACATTGCGACAGTTCTTTCAACTCCCATTCCAGTATCAATGTTTTTTTGTTTTGTGAGATTGTAATTTTCTTTTGCATCTTTTTCATATTGCAGGAAAACATTATTCCAGATTTCAATATCATTTACAAAAATTTCAGTGTCTGGACCACAAGGTCCTGTTTTTCCTGCTGGTCCCCACCAATTATCTTTTTTTTCAAGGAATTTTATTTTAGTAATTCCTAATCCTTTCCAAATTTCTTCAGATTCTTTGTCCTTTTGGGCATCTTTATTTCCTTTAAAACAAGTAATAGAAATTTTTTCTTTAGGGATTTTCAAAATTTTTGTTAAAAATTCAAATGAGTATTCTATTGCTTCTTTTTTCCAGTAATCTCCTAAACTCCAGTTACCGAGCATTTCAAAGAAAGTATGATGTGTAGAGTCTCCTACTACTTCTTCAATATCTCCTGTTCTAATGCATTTTTGAACATTACATAATCTTTTTCCACTTGGGTGGGGCTCTCCTAATAAATATGGGACAAGAGAGTGCATGCCTGCTGTTGTGAATAAAACTGTTGGGTCATTTTCAGGAATTAAAGAAGAATTTGCAATAACCTTATGTTTTTTTGATCCAAAAAATTCTAAATATTTTCTTATTAATTGTTTTCTGTTCATTACTTAGAATAAGTAATTCACTTTTAAAATTCTTACTATCCGCCAATTGCCCGAAGTTTTTCCTGGATTTCCCTTAATTGGACATCTAAATCATCTTCAGCTTCTCTTTTTTCTATTAATCTTTCTTTTATTTCTTTG
>CAYUQG010000011.1:0-8822 GCA_964446915.1 Candidatus Woesearchaeota archaeon | reverse complement strand
GGACAAACATAAAAAAACCTTGGCTCAAAAGATTGAACAACAAAAGCCCTTGTGCTCACAGAATCTTGCAATCTGAATTCAACTATTTTTTTTTCTTTAATAATTTTTTCTGTTTTAACATCTTCTAAAACTTCCTTGCTTAATTTAAATTCTGAAAAACTTCCAAGATGAATTTCATTATCCCTCATACTAGCATTTACAATTTCCACAACACTATCTTGTTTAATTTCGTTGTTTTCAATTAAAGCAATATGGTTTACATCCCAAAGAACAACACGAACATTTGAAGTATCGTCAGCAAGCACAAAATTTACAACTTTCCCTTCTTTTTCATTTTTTGTAAAACTTCGAACAGGAAACAATTGAATAATTTTACCAATCACATTTACTTTTCTCATTCCAGAAAGCAATTCATTTATTTTTAATTTTTCTTGTTCAAAAGAAATTCCCAATTCAACAGCAACAACCTGTGCAGCACCTTCCTTACTAATTAAACCAGCAAGCTTTGCTCTTTTTGCTTCAACCATTCTTTCTAATTCCTCTCTTTCTAAACCAGAAGTTCGAGAAATCCTATCTAAAATTTTTTCATAATTTCCTTCAGCCATTTATGAAAAAAGCCCTTACCATTTTTAAGTATTTGTGTGCTCAACCTATAGAAAAATTAATAAAAAATGCCAAAAATGCAAAAATTCCCATCAAAAGAATCAAAAACAATAAGAGCCCCCAAAACCAATGAATTGATTTAGTTTTATCTTTATTATAAACAACAAAATAATAAATTAAAGAACCAATAATTCCTGTAAGAATAATTACTAAAACCCACACAATTTTATCGTTAGAATTTTTAAATTTTCTTGTTGCAGAATCAACAAGCATCATTATCCAAAATATAGAAAACAAAATTCCAATTAAGACTAATGGTAAAAGAGTAAAAAAATATCCAAGATAAACAACCATTCATTAAATAAGAATTCTTTCTTTAAAAAGTTTCCTTAAAATTGGATAACAACCCTTCAAAAAACTTATAAACTCTTTTTCTCAACCTAAAATATGGGAACTGCTTTAATAAAAATAAAATTAATGCCAACTTCACCTGAAGTAGATTTAGAAAAAATAAAAACAAATGCTCAAATAGTTGTTGAAGAAAAAGGCGGAAAAAAATGTGTTTTTGAAGAAGAACCAATCGCCTTTGGATTAACAGCAGTTATCCTTTTTTTTGAAATAGATGAAAGCCAAGAACTTGAACCAATTGAAGAAAATTTAAAAAAAATTGAAAATGTTAATTCTGCTCAAGTAATAGATATGCGAAGAGCTTTTGGATAAAATGTTACAAAAACAACAAATCGAACAAATTAAGAACCAACTTATTCAACAAATTAATGAAAATTTTCCTGAAGATAAAAAATCAACAGCAATTTCACAAATTCAAGAAATGAATGAAAGTGAACTTGAAAATTTTTTAAAACAAAACAAGTTAATTAAAAATTCTGGTCAACAAACAGAATGTGTTTTTTGTGCAATTGCTTCAGGAGCAATTCCGAGTAGAAAAATAAACGAAAAATCAGATGCAATAGCTGTTTTAGAAATAAATCCAATTTCAAAAGCACATGTTTTAATTATCCCAAAAAACCATTCAATAAAAAAAAATGATTTAATCAAAAGAACAAAAGAATTGCAAGAAGAAATTTCAAAAAAAATAAAAACAAAGTTTAAACCAAAAGAAATCCTTGTTGCTTCTACAAACTTATTTGGACACGAAATAATAAACATTATTCCTATTTACAAAGACGAAACAATTGATTCTAAAAAGTATAAGGCAGAAGAAAAAGAGCTTGAATTTGTTCAAGAAGCTCTTCTGGAAAAACCCAAACCCCAAGTAATTAAGAAACCTAAACCTAAAAAAGTCAAATCTGAAAAAATTTGGTTACCAAAAAGAATTCCTTAATTTAAAAATACAAATAAGTTTTCTAAAAATCCAAAAAATTCCACAGCAATAAATAAAACAAAGCTGATTAAAAAAGTTGGAACATAAGGAATTCCAGTTCGAATAAAAACAAAATCTTTTTTCTTTTTAATTAAATTTATTTGATTTTTTGCCAACCCATTCCAATTAGCTTCAATTGTTTTCTTTCCAATTTTCAAATTTTTATAAAGCCAATCTCCTTGTGTTAATTTTTCTGTTTTTATTTTTTTAACCATACAAACTTCGTCAACAGATTTTGCAAATAAATAAAAATAAGGTAAAATAAAAAACAAACATCCAAGAAGAAAAATCAAATTCTCCTTAAACCCAAAAGCCATTAAAATTAATCCAAAAATCATAAAAATATAAACAAACCTTCTAAAATCTCTTACTCTTTTCAAAAAATCTTTTTTAAAACTTTTAAAATTTTTCAGACAAAAATAAAAACTTGCAAGCAAACCATAAATTGCCCCAACAAACAAGAACAAAATAAAAAATAAAAATAAGCTATTTAAATTAGGAGAAAGATTACCAAATAAAAACAAAATTGAACCAAGTGCAGTCATAAGTTTTGCATCTCCTCCTGCAAATAATTTACTATAATATAATAAGTTTCCAATTAAGAAGAAAACTACCAAACCTAAAACACCAAAATACAAAAAGGAAAAATTGTTTTGCAAAAAGAAATTAAACAAAATTTGAAATTTCAGTTCTAAAAATAACAAAACAAACCCTATGCAAAAAATACCAATAAAACCCCAAACCTCGTTTTTGAATTTTTTAAAAGAAGCTTCAAAAAAAAGAACTATTACAAAAACAATAAAAGAGGTTATTAAAAAAACAAAAACAGTTCCTAAAATATTTTTACTTGAATCTTCAAACAAACCATAAAAAAACCTAAAACCTAAAGAAAAAATTATCAAAGAGAAATTAACCCAATTAGCAACTTCATGAGTTTTCAAATCTTGCAAAGTTGCAAACAAAACCCACAACAAACCCAAAACTAATAAAAAAATTATTTCATACATTTAAAATAATCAAAAACAATTAAGTTATTTTTGAGTTCTCCTTTTTCCACCAATTTTATAAGGATGCTTCTTTTTTTCTTTCCTTTTATCTTTTCGTTTATTTCTTGTTTCAAGATTTCCTCTTGCCATAATTTAAAATAGAAAAAGGAATTTAAATATTTAATGACAATTAATTAATACCTTTTAATCAAATTTTTATGTTAAAAAATTACTAACAATCAATAGTTGAACATTCACTTATCCCATAAGTTTCATAACCTGTTTCAGTTGCAAGTTGGTTGCAAGTTTTCATCACACTCTTTAAACCACCAGGAATCTTATCTGCTTTTAACTCTCTTTCTTTTGTACAGTAATCATAAATTGCTTGACTTGAACATGCAAGTTCGCATGAAGTAACAATTGTCTGAACATTATCTCCTCCCTTATTAACCCAAGGAGCTATTTCTTTCCAACCCATTGAAAATCCAAGAACTAAAATAACAAGTATAACAACACCTAAAATAATTAAAATTATCGCACTTGTGCTTAAACCTTGACCTCTTTTATTCATATTTAATTTAAGATTATTTTGTTTATAAAGTTTATGTTAAATCAAGGGACATACTTAACAGAAAAAACTAAAACATCTTTTTTAAAAAAACTTTGTTTAAACTCTTCCAAATTAACTTCTAAAAAATTTCCATTAAAAGAATTTTCTTCAAATTGAGAAGACGCTTTTTCAACTAAATTAATTCCTACAAAAAGATTTCTGGTTTGAATTGTCGAAGCAAAAAAACTAAGAAGTGCTAAACAGCAAATAACCACAACACCTAAAACCAAAATAGTAACTGGAATATCTCCTTTTTTATGCATTTTGTTTTCTCCATTCATCAATTATTTTTTTGTTCTCTTCTGAAGATAACCTATATGCTAATTCTGTTTTTGTTTTAAATAAATCAACATCTTCTCCTTCAGAACTTATTTTGAGGCTTTTTGTTGTTAAACTTTTCACTTTTGCAAAAGAAGAAGAAATAAAAATAAAAACAATTAAAACCACAATAATTATTAAAGTCGCAACTATCCACGTCATTGTTTCAGAAAGTTGGGCTTTTTTATTTAACATTTTTTTCAGATTTATCTATAACAGATAAAATTTTAATTAAATATAAATTTCCAGATTTGTCTAATGTAAAAAAGCTTTTTTCAAAACATTTTGAAATTTTTCCATAGTCTTTTGAAATAGAACAATCTGCTTTAAGATTTTTATTTCCCTGAACAACTTCAAAAAAAGAATTGCCTAAATCACTTCCTCTAAAAACATTTACTTGGGAAAAATATTGTAATTCATTTTCAGTTGAATTAAAGTTTAAGTCGCATTTTTCTAAAAAGTTATCTTCATTAATTAAAAAGTTTGCATTATCAAAAACTTCTTGTCTTAAATAACCCACGTCTGAAAAACAATCTCCAATTTTGTTTGTTAAAATTCCTGCCTCAACTTCTCGAACATCATATGGAGAATTATAAAACAAACTTACCATTGCAATTATCCCGCCAGCTACAATTATCAAAATCGCAAACCAATAAACTGAAATTATTTTATCTGTCATTTTGTATCAATTTTTAAAATATAAAATTCTTTATCAGGATAAGGAGTTCCAGCTTCAACATTATTAAAAAATGCATAAGAATAACTGCTATCTTTACTAAGTTTAACTGTAACAATATTCTCATTTACTTTTACAACATCTCCAAAATCAATTCCATTTTCATCTGAAATTTTCTTTGCTTTATCCATATTAATTTTCAAAGTCATTCCAGGTTCAGCAGAATCTATCAGCAATGCAACCTGTTTTGCATAGGATTCTTCCAACAGAATAATTCCGCTTCCTTGTTTAACCAAAAACAAAGCAAGAATACTAAGAAAAAGCAAATTCAAAATAATAAAAATAATATTTTCAACAAGAATGGTTCCTCTTTTTTTCATAAACAAAATAAACAAAAGATGTTAATAAAATTAACTATGCTGTTGTAATAATCTCTTGACAATTCAGGGCTTCAAATTTATCTGATTCTGCTTCAATAATTGTTGGTGCCATAAATTGATTGTTAATTCCGTCTCCTTCAACATTTATTGCCAAAATTTCTGGATAACTTAGTTGAGAAAAAACTCCCACCGCGGTAGTCCCACCAACGATTACTGCTCCTGCAATCCATCCAATAGGATTAGAAGACAGAACCCCTAATTTTATTAACCCAACAGCAAGCCCTTTCAATCCAATTGTTGCACCAACGCTTCCAGAACCCCATTTCCAAACCTCTTGGGGTTCGTTAACAATCCCCATAACCACAAAATATTGTTTTGAAAAATCAATTGTACCAAAGTTTATTTCTTGGCTTTGGTTTAATTTTAATTGTTTCTTAAATTCATTTAAATCCTTTGTTCCAAATAAATATTCAGAATATGTTTCCCCTTCTGTATAATTTTCATTTACTAAATAATTATAAAACAAATTTTGATTTAATTGCCCTAAAGAGAAAGCAGGAATTTTAGTCAAATTATCATCAAAAGAAATTTGTGAGCAAATAGAACAATAATTATTTCTGAATAAAGTTTTCCCAACATAATCTATCTTCCCTTCACCAAACATCCACCAGCAGTTTGCCATTTCATCTGCAAGAACTTTGTAAACATCTGAATCTGTTTTTACTTTTTTTATTTCAGGTTTTGTCATTGATTTACAAGAACCGTCTTTAGTAATGCAAATATATTTTCGAGAACAATCTAAAGGAACCGCGTCTTCTAGGACAACTGCACTTCCCCTCATAATAACAGAATTGTGACAAAGTTCAGATTCTGTTTCTTTTCCTAAATTCAATCTAAACAATAAAAATAAAATCACGACAAAACTTACAATTAAAATTATTAAAGTCACCAATTGTTGTGTTGTTAATTCTGCTTTTTTATTCATTATAAAACACCTACTTTTTTTAACATAAAATATAATGCACTTAACACAATTACAAAAAACACAACCCACATTAAATATTTTATTAAATTTTTAATATTCATTTTAATCTAACCACCACGCCATTTGTTTTATCTATTTCAATACTTGTTGCACCTGATTTTTCAATTTTAATTTCTCCAAAATTCTGCAAATTATCAACAATTAAACAAGCTCCCTCTTTATTACAATTTGTTAATTGGTTTTTTGGAAAAATAGATTTTGAACAAATACACAAACAATTTTTCCCAACACAAACATTTGGTTTTTGAACATTCACAAAACTAAGCAAATACCATCCTGCAGGATTTAACATTTCTACAGATTCTAAATTAATTTGATTATTTTTTACAACATCTGAAATTCTATAAATTGTTTCTTCAGCTTGAATTTTTTCTTTAGAATTTGCATTTGAAAAATAAAGTGCACTTAAAAAATAAACAAGAAAACCTAAACAAACCACTGCGACAATTATTTTCAAAGTTTCTTCTCCTAATAAAAAACCTTTTTTATCCATTTAAAATTCCTAAAAATAATTTACTTGTTTCATTTCCCACTATGTTATTGAAAAAATCAAAAATAGAATCTTTGAAAAAACTATAAATCCCAACCACTACTACTACAAAAACAATTACTCCAATAATTATTTTTATCAGTTGGCTTATTGTTAATTCAGACATTATCTTCCTCTAAACAAATTTTTAATTGAATCTATTAATGAAACTCCTTTTTCCTTAAGAAGCAAAATTGTTACCATTAAAATTGCAAGAACTGCCACAGCTATCATCAACCACGGAAGATATTCTGAAATCACTGCTCTTTTTTTGCCCTTAGTAAATATTTTCCTAGAAAATATTTCGGGGTACGCCTGTAGTGTCATACATACAAAAAAGAAAAACTAATTAATAAATTTAACTAAAGCAAACCACCTAAGACAATTGAAGTTAATGCAAACAAAACAAGTGTTGCAATTAAAGCAGTTATAAAATAAAGCACAATTCCTTTTTTCAAATTCATTCCAATCTTATGCGTTTTCTCAAGTTTGTCTTCGCCAGAATCAATTGCAACAAGAGTTCCTGTTAAAATAAAGATTATCTGAATAATATAAATTCCAATAGAAATTTGTAAAAAGTAAGGAGGAATCATTTTAGTAACATCAAACAAATTCATAATCCCACTTACATTCCCTAAATTTGCAGCTTCTCCACCTAAACTTGCTAATTTTAATTTATTTAAAATCGCAGCAATCATTGAAGCTAAACCCACAACAACCCCTGAAAGCAAAGGAGCTAAAAAAGTCATATTACTTTTCATATCTGAAACAATTTCAGCAAGCATATCCTTTAATCTATCTGTAATTTTGTTTATATTTTTTATATACTCTGAAATACTCATCAAACTTGCTGCTGCAATTTTTAATCCTTTTTTTGCAGACTCAATCAAAACCCGCATACTTGTTGAAATCAAATCAGAAGGATAATAAATTAAAGCTCCACGACCTTTATCAAAAATAGCTTTATCAACACTCATCCCCATTTGTCGAATATTATAATTAACTCTTCTAAAGAAATCTTCAGTTATCAATCCTTTTGAAGATTCTGCAACTTTTCCAAATGAAAGCTCAGGAGGAGTTCCGTTACCAATCCTATTTCCAAGTTGAAACAAAGAAGTATTAAATTCTTTTTCTAATTGTTTTGTTTTTCCTCTTTCAAGAATTAAATTTTTTGTTCTTTCCTTATATGACATTGAAAAAAACAAAGCTAAACCCAATGGAAAAAACAGACTAAGAACCAAAGCACCTGTTCCAAAAGGTCCAACAATCCCTGTTCCTGTTTGCATAAATCCAAAAAAAGCTTCACTACTTGTACCTAACCCAAGTTGTGCAAAAGTAAAATCATTTTGTAATCCAAGCATTTGAGGAAGCGGGGTATATCCAAAAATTAAAGGCAAAAGACCAAGAATAAAAAAAGGTAAACAAATTAAAAATGCCTTATTGTATGGCTTCTTATTTGTATATTCTGCATAAAGAGGATTTTTTTCAAGCAAACTTGATTCTCCATAACCGCCCGGTCTTAATAACATAACTTTATTTGTTAAATAAAAAACAAGAAAAGGGATAATTAAATTAAATAAAAGAAAAACATGAATTGGTTTAATAAAATCTCCAACCATTGCAGAAGCAAGAGGTAGCAAAGCCAAACCAAGAGTTGGCAATACAACACCCAGCATATAAACATTTGTTAAAGGACTTCGAACATTATGCGTAAACTTCAACATTTTATCATAAACCCCATCAAGAACAACTTGCAAAGATTTTTCAAGAGTATCAATTCTTCTGGAATTGCTTGGCTCAAATAAACTTGCTTCAATCAAATGAAAGGCCTCTATAAATTCAACAGAATAATCTCTCCAAGTTTCTAAATAATTATCTAAACTTTCTTTTATTGTTGAAAATTTCCCAACCTGAACATTGTAAAAAACTTTTTTAAAATCAAGCGAAAGCGGATATTGCAAATGTTGCGACGCAAAAGAAATTGCTTTTTCTAAATTCGGCGTGTGCCTCATGTAAACAACAATATACAAAATAGCAGGAACCATTTGCGACGAAGCTTTTAATCTCCATTTATTTGCAAGCCGATCCGGATATCCATTAACAAAATAAAACAAAAACAAAGAAACTATAATCATTAAAAAGAAAAACAAAACAGGGAAAAATTGCAAACCTCCTTTAATCAAAGTTATTGCAATTGAAAAAAACAACCCAATCATAAAAACAACAACAAAACACATTATACTCAAAGTCAAAGCTTGCCATGGCTCAATTTCAAGATGAGAAATTTCTATTGC
>CAYUQG010000010.1:0-9495 GCA_964446915.1 Candidatus Woesearchaeota archaeon | reverse complement strand
TAACCAGACGGTGCTGTGAAATCTTCTGTTTGAGAAGCATAATCTCCTCTTGCAATATAACCTGAAGCAACAGGTCTTCTTACAGCAGTGTCTTGATAATATGAACTTTCAGAACCACTCTTTAAATAAACTTGATAATAAGCACCAGAATCTTGACCAGCATAAATATGATAATAAACTTTATATTGTGAAATAGGCGGATTTGTTGCTGTTGTAAAAGATATTTCTTCAAAATTCCCATTAAATTGAAAAGGAGAATCTGCTTTAATAAGTGAATTAAAAAAATTGCCCCCCCCAGGATAACTTGCTGAAATCGCAACTTTACAAACTTCTGTCCCTACTTGTTCTGTGGACCTTAATTGAAATGCCTTAAAACTATTTTCAGCATAATATTGTGTAAAATAATTTATTGCTTTTTCAGAATTACTCCAAGCATCTGCAACACCTAAATATTCTCCTCCCCCATGAGAACTACTTTGCCCCATTACCAACCCCATTAATTTTGGGATTGCTAATTTTGCTAAAGGAAGTGTTTGTTTCCATAAAAATTCACATAAATAAATACTATGTATTTCATCACAAATTCCAATCATCTCTCCTGTTTCCAAACTTTTTTGTAAACAATCTCTATAAGATGTTTCAACAGATAATAAACTATCTAAACCTGCTTTAACACCAGTCAAACAAATTGGAATATAAATTCCTTCTTTAGCATTTGGCAAACATAATGCAATACTTCCAATAATTCCAGATTGAACAACATCTTTTACAGGATAAGATCCTCCAAAATCACACCTGCTTGAAGGACAAATCACAGGGTCACAAACATTAAACAAAATCTGACAATCTCTTACAGACATAAAATCTTGGCATTGAATATCTGGAATACTTACAGCAGGACTTCCAACAGGAATATTTTGCCCATTAATTCTTGCTTTAGAAATTCCTGATTTATGTTGATTTGAAGCATCATAAATAGCTTGGACAGCTTCATTAACTAATTTAGTTGTTTTAGAAGAACTTAATCCTGCAAACTGATTATATGTTTGACCTGTTCCTAAATTAATCATTTGACGGTCATCTGGTTCAGTTCCAGAATTAAATTCAATAATTCCATTTTCACCAACATTGCATAACCAAAAACTTGAAACTCTTCCAGAATCATCATATGCTTTAATTCCTCCAAATACAGGAAGTGTTGCAGTTGTTGCAGCATACCAACCTTCTTTTAAATCAAATGGCACAATCGCAGGAAGACCTGCATAAGGTTCTGTTTCATAATATTCTACTTCTGGATTTTTAATTTCATTTTTATATGTGAGTTCATTGAATTTTTCAAAATAAGAATATGAATTTTTAATCTTATTATCCAAATCTGTTAAAGTCCCATCAAGAAGTGTAACATTCTTAATTGTATATTTGTTATCACCAGCATCTTTTAAAATAACATAATATTGAACATGCTCGAAACTAATTCCTTGAATTTCATCCCCTTTCTTAATTATTCCTTTATCATCTGGTGCTATAGCACCCTCATAAATTTCAGATTTTTTATTTTTAGAAGTATATGGTGAAAAATTTGTATTGATTCCATTTTTTTCTGATTCTTGTTTAGCTTTTTGCGATTCTTCAAAATCTTCTGAATTCTCCTTAATATCCCTAAAAATATAATACAAATTTTCATTAGCCATTTTCTTAAGTTCAGCACTTGAATCACTATTCAAAATATTTGTATAAAGTTCAATATCTCGCAATTGTTCAATTGTATAAACATTTTTTTCCCAAGCATCTGAAGATAAAGAATTCAACATTTCATCTATTGTGATTTTCTCTTCTGAATTTCTTGGATTTAAAACCAACAGCGTATTTGACTTTGTTAACCCTTCAATAACTTGTTTAGAATACTTTTCAACAAAAGCAGTTGTATTTACAACATTTTCAGAAAAAAGTTTTTTAGTTGTATATTCTGCTTGAATATTTTTTATATTATCATTTTGAGTGTTTAAAACTTCATACATTTTATCAACATCTTTTTCAATCTCTTTTACATTATCTAAAAAACATTGTTCAATACTTGTAATCTTATTTGATTTATCATTTACAATATCTGTGCATTTTTCATACCATCCTCCAGAATTTCTCATAACATTGTATCTTGCAATTCCAAGTCCTTTTCTATTATTCCAAAGATTTTTTATATTAAGTGCTATTCCTGTTCCTAAACAAGCAGTTTTCATTCTTTCAACAACAATATTTAAATTATTAGAAATTTCTTCCCATTGCTTAATATTTTTATTTAAAGATTTTATAACATCTTTTGTCTTTTCAGGAGAAAGTTTAAACAAATCACTTCGCTTTTCAATTCCAACTTTAAAACTAAAATCAGATTCTGTCCAAGCATTATTAATATTAGAGATAACAGAAACTTTTGCAGATTGTTTAAGATTAACTTCTTTTAAAACAAAATTATATGAACTTGAAAAACTATTTGGGATATCTTTTTTCAAAGTTCGTTCATCTCCTGAAATCTTATCGATAGCTCCTTGCATATTTTCTTTTTTAATTGAAACTTTCAAAGTTGCAGAATCTTGTTCAAGAGAAACCAATTGAATAAAATCATTTGAAGTTTGATTTAAATAGACAATTTGATTTTTCCCGAGGGTAATTGTTTCAGAAGTCCCGTCTGATTTTCTAATTAAAATTTCTGCACTAAATTCTTTTTTACTTGGTTCATAAATATTTTCTAAAGAAATTGTTTTTACTCGATTATTAATCAAAACACTCATTTCTTGAGAAGTTGAACTTGAAAGTCGATAAGCATTATTACATTTAACTGAAACTGGTTTTTTAGAATTAGGATAATTTTCTTCAAACTCCTTACAAAATTCAACCATTGTTTTTTTCTGACCAAGTGATTCTGCAAGATTTATTTTTTCGTAAAGTGCATTTTCACCATATATTTCTAAACCAGATTCATCAAAATCTTCACCTGCAAAACCTTTTTCAAGAGAATCATAATCTTCTAAAGCATTCTGATAATACTCTTTTGCTTTTTCAGAAAGCACAGCATCTTTAGGTCCTGCAAAACCAATTATTTTAATTTCTTCTCCAAATACTTTTTTTTGCCCTTCTTTATATGAAAACCCATCAAAAGAATCTCCTTTAACCAAAAACTTATAAAAATTAGTTGCTGAACCAATAAGTGATTTCCCAACACCCCCAATAAAACCCAGAATAGACTCTTTTTCCTTTCCATTAAAATGATATGCATTAACTAATTTTGAAGCATCTTTTATTTCATCTCCTGTTAAACTTTTTTTATTTTCAGGAATAGCAGCAAAATATAATTCTAAATCTTCAAGACGCGTTGAATCATTAAGGGTTCCAGCATATGCAAGATAAACATATTTCTCATCCCCATAAGGAAATAAATAATCTCCAACATTTACTTCTTTAATTGTTCCATTTATACTTAAGTTTATTTTTGGACTAATAACAAAATTAAAAATTTTCTTTCCTTCATCTTCATTACAATGAATATCTGCTTTTTGAACAAGACCTTGCTTTTCTATATTTGTTGCCCAACAATGATTTTCTAAAAATTTTTCATCTTCGACAACTTCGACAATCTGCCCGTTTATATTTAATCTTGCTCTTGTATTTGGAGCTTCTAAATAGTTTAATCTTAAATTAAAATTTCCTAAACAATAATCAAAATTAGGAAGATAAACTCTTGGAGAAGTTTCGCCTTTTCTCAAAGTTACTGTTGAAACTTTTTGCTTTTCATTTCCCGAGTTTAATCCAGAAGAAGTTGTTCTATCAGAATAAATAGAAATTGTTGCTTGATCACTTCCAACAGATTCTGCCCTTAAATATCCTCGACCATCCCAAAAACCATATTGAACAAATTTGCTTGCCCAATCAGAATCTTCCATTTCAGGAAGATAAAAACTTGCTTCTCCAATTCCATATGCATTGATAATATCATAACTTATTCTTGCTGTTAGGTTTCCTTCAACAAAATCAGGCATTGAAGATTCATTTTTATTTTGCTTTAAATTTATAACCACATATCCAATATTATCTAAAATAGGTTGGAAATTAATATTTTGATTAACACTTAATGCTGCCCGAGAAGGATGGAAGCTTACTCCTGAAACTCCTTGGGAAATCTCTTTATTTGTAAAAGAAATACTTTCAATTGCTTCAACCTTAATCAGAGGATTTATTTGTGTTGCAGATAATTGGCAAAAAACAGGAACATTTTGTTCTTCAAGCAAATCACTTCGAACCACTGCTGGTGTGCAACCAAAAGGAGAAACTTGGATAATAAAATCTTGACCTTCTTTACACATTTCAGAATTAAAATTTTCAAAATCTCCAGAACCAGTATAATCAAAAGAAGTATATTGAGGATTTGAACGAGCGTAAGAATCTAATGCAGACACAAAATTAAAAGCAAACAAAATTCCAATTAAGAAAACCAATGCAAATTTTAATTTTTTATTTATTTTTTTCATTTTAATCTTTGATTAAATTTCTAAAATGGATTAAAATTGAAACCATTAATCCAAATGCAGCAATTAAAGATTGTGATGCACTAAAGCAAGTTGTGTTTAATGTATTTAAAACTAAATAAATTAAAATTACAAAATTTAAGACATTTCCATACCAAGTTATCAAATCTCCTTCCATATTAAATTAAAATATCTACAATCCCCCAAACTAACAAAGCCATAGCAATTAACCCTAATACCCATAAGATTAAATCAAGCTTTTTCTTTGTTTTTTTCTTCATATGCTTTTGCCTCCTTTTTTATTTATCATTTAAATTCAAGTCCCAAAGTTTTATCTTCAAATAAAAAGTAATTATCTTGAAGTTGCTCAAGGGAATTTGGACTTGGCAAACTTTCTGCATTTATTTGAATAGTGTTCATATTTTTTAATTCAGATTCTAAAATGTAATAATTTGTTTTCCCCCCTCCAGATAAAGCTTGTGAAATAATTTGTGCTGGAAATTCAACATTAAAACATTTTTCTTTTGTAAAGCCAATCAACCCCCCAAAACCAGTAGAAGGAATTTCAACACATTGCTCTTTTGTTGTAGCTTCTAATTTCAAAGAAGAATCTTGATAAATATAAACTTGAATTTCATATTCCTCTTCACTTAATTCTACTAATTTTTGTTCAGGATAAATAATTGTTTTAGAATCAGATTCCCCGACAAAATTAATTATTGCCTTACCATTGAACAAAAGATTATCCAAATCTAATTCAACATTTAAATTGTACAACTTATCCAAAATAATATTTACACTTCCTGATTCAGTTGTAGAATATAAATACCTTGTTTTTTCATAACCATTAGCTTCAACAACAACATACCCATTTACACATTGAGGAAATTCTTTTTCAAGAATTCCAGATTCTGTAAATCCAATCTTGCAACTTTCTGACAAACATTCATATGAAATTTCAGATTCAATAGGATTTAAAGAAGTATCATAAGTGCTTACTTTTACAAATGTGTTTTGATATTTGCATAATTCAGGGGAGTTTACAATTCCTGCTTTTGCATCTAAAGATTTTCTTGGGTTATTTGCTTGAATAACTATTGCCATAGGAAATTGAAAAACTTCTTCATCTTCAATAACTTGAACTAAAACAGGGTATGAAACATCATAAACAAAATGATAAGGAACATAACAAAAACCTAAAACATTTAATCCTGGTTGGTTTCCAACAGGTTCTGCAATTAAAACATTTTCTTTTGTTGGTGTAACTTCAAAAGCATTTGCCCAGTTTCTTGAATTAATAAAGCGAACTTCAGAATCAGTAGGCAATTCAACAACAAAATAATCATCTATTCTTCCACTGGATTTCAAAGCCAAAGTATTTGTTTCAATTGCTTCTTGAAGCTCATTGAAAATTTCATCTGCAATCCATGTTTTAGGTGAACAAGAAATCTCAACACCATCAACAGGTGCATAAAGTCGCAAATTATCAATTCCATATTTTTCTAAAAATAATTCTTCTTGTTCAAAATCATAAACTTTTTTTGCAGACTCGTATAATTTTCCTAAATTAGAATTAACTGTAAGTTCATGGTTTTTAATTAAAGCAGTTTCTTCTCCAAAAGAAATAGATAAATCCCTATCTAATTTAATTTTAACATTTGTTTCTTCAACTTTAATATCAAAAGTAGGTTCTCCTAATTTTATTTCAAAACCTTGCAAATAATATGCATCATACAAACAAGTATCTGCTTTACTCTCAAGGAACTTTTCAATTTGTTCTTCTATTTGAGATTTGGAAGGAATTTGCTCTTTTTGAATATTATTCCCAGAAACATAATACCAGTAAGGAATAGGATTTCCTAAAAAGTTCAACTGCGAACCAAAAGGCATGTAACTTGAACCTGACTCAAATTCAGGTAAATAAATATAACCTGCTTGACTTTCGATAATATCAATTCCAACCAAGGTGTCTTCTTCAATACAATTTAAAAAATTATTATAAATTGGTTCAAAAGTTGGCGAAAGTTTAGAAATTTTAAGAGAAGAACCAACTAAAAAATAAACTGCAACAGCAGCAACAATTACAATCGCAACTATGATAAAAATAGTCACTTGTCCTCTTTTAAATTTCATAAATAAAACAGCAAAATTAAATATATAAATATTTGTTTATTCTATTACTTAGAAAGAAGTAATTCTTTTTTCTTTTTTCTTGCTCTAAGATATTCAATTCCGCCCAGCAAAATCAAAATCCCACCAATAAAAATTATCCAAGGTTCAAACCTTAAAAAAAACTCAGGAATATTCAAAAAATGAAGAGGATAATTTACAAAATATGTTGCAAAAATTAAATACAAAATAAAAACCAAAACTTCCCTCATTCTCTTTTTCATTTTTTAAAAAAGCAAGGATTATATTTAAAGATTTGCTTTATTTTGAAGTCCCCAAACACCAAATCTTTAAAAACCCAAATTCTCTTTTCTCAATATGAAGATACCCAAAGTTACAAATAGATTTTGCCCTTATTGTAATAAAAAAACAGAGCAAAAAATTAAAGTAGTTGGAACAGGTGGAAAAAGAGGAACCTTAAAACGGGGTGGTATTGCAAGAGCAAAACTTCGTGGATTAGGTGTTGGAATTGGAAACAAGGGAAAGTGGGGTTCAAAACCAGCTGTAACTAAATTCAAAAGAAAATCAAAAACAACTAAAAAAACCAACCTAATGTATACTTGCAAAGAATGTGGAAAGTCTAAATATCAAAAAAAAGGCCAAAGAGCAGGAAAGGTCTTACAAGAATAAAATGAAAACTCAAATAAATAAATGTGCGATTTTCGTCGGAGGCAATTTAAAAAATTGCTTAATGCCCTTCAGGGTATTATCCGCACTTAGAGGGAAAATCGAAAAAAACCGCAAGGTTGTTTTCAATGGCTAAAGCAAAAGGTAAAAAAAAGTTCTTTGATGTTGAAATTCCTTTAATAAATAAAACAACACAACTACAAGCTTATGCACTTAAGGAACTTGATGGAAGAATAATAAACTATGATTTAACAAGAATTCTTAAAGGAAAAGGGACTATCATCCAATTAAAAACAAAAGTTGAAGCAGAAGAAATAAAAACAATTCCAATAAAAGTTCAAATCATGCCTTACTTTTTGAAAAGAATGGTAAGAAAAGGAACAAATTATGTGGAAGATTCTTTTTCTACAAAATGCAAAGATGGACAAATTAGAATAAAACCTTTTTTAGTTACAAGAAGAAAAGTTTCGCGTGCTGTTCGTAAAGCACTTAGAGAAAAAGCTCATGAAGAATTAATAAACTATGCGAAAGACAAAAAAATAGAAACAATATTTGAAGACCTTTTAAAAAATTCCATCCAAAAACCCTTGAGCTTAAAATTAAAAAAAATATACCCTCTTTCATTCTGTGACATAAGAATTTTAAAAGTTGAAAAAAATGACAATTGAATAGTTTACTAATTATCAAACAAGTTATATTTCTTTAAGTATTTTAATACAGAAAACTGACTTACCCCCAATTCTTTTGCTATTTTCCTACTGGACTTTAGTTTTTTATATTTTATAAGTTCTTCTCTTGAGAGGTAAAATTTTTGCCATCTTTTATTTTCAATATAATTAATAGCTTTTTCACAAAGTTCTTTTTTTATAATTAATTTATTCTTCAAATTTTTTAAGATTATTAACACATCCGTGTGGGAGCAAATAGCCCACCCATATTGTTTTTTCCAGTTCTTCTTTTTATTTTTCATATTAACCTCATAGACCTTCCCACAGCCCACAAATTCTTTTATTTCATCTAATATCTCTTTGTTTGTATTAGAAATATATAATCTTAGTCTTGGTGGTTTGATTATTATTGAACCTTTTCCATCCAAAAATCCGCCAAATAATCCCAATTCATAAATATTAAAGAATGCACTCGTTTATAAATTTTATTACAAATAAATTCAAGAAAAATGAAATTATAGGAAAATTTAAAAGTGAATTTTAATTTGATAATTAATGCCTCAATAGCTCAGTGGTAGAGCGGCTGACTTGTACGTTGAAATCAAGATTTCAATGCTTCGTGATTTCACAAAGCAATCAGTAGGTCGGGAGTTCAAATCTCTCTTGAGGCTTTTTACTCAAAAGTAACTATCTAAAGGCTTTTGATTTAACCTTAAAAAATATTATCTTCATACCACTCTTCAAATTTCTCATCAGATCCATTAAACCTTTCCCTATGATGCAATTTCTTATGGTCTTCTATAAACATAACTTTTAGATTTTCTTTCTTATTGTTTGTTTTTGTTAAATCAATATGATGCACATAAACCTCTTTTGGATCACAATCATTTTTTGCACAAAAATCTTTTACTTCTTCCTGCATAAACCACCTGTGAAAATATGAAAAACTATTGTCTTGTTTTAGTGCAAGATAATTATCTTTAATTGTAACTTTGCCATAAGAAGAAATAATAAACTTTTCATTAAAAAAATTATAACCTTTTTCATCTAAAAGAAATGTTATCCCTTTTAATTTGCATTTTATGCAATCCTTTCCTCTTTCAATTTTTGGAAAATCATATTCCTTTTGTTTAATAATCTCCCACCTATTTGTTTCTAAATCTTCAAGAAGTTTTTGAAATTGTGGTTTTTCTTCATTAATCTTTTTAATTGGTTTTTCTTTTTCTCTTTTTTGGATAATCTTCTTATGTTCTTCTTGGAGATTTTCATAAATTTCTCTTTCTGAACTAGAAACTATTTCTTGATCTTTTCTGGTATTCTTAATTAATTTAAAAAAATATTTTATCTTTTGTTTAAATTTTGTAAGAAAAGATACCATTAACTAATTATTCTTGCACACTATTTATTTTTATTGCTTTTAATGAATCTCCCCCAAATTTAACCCCTTCACTTCAAAACCACAGCTGTTCCAAAAGCAAGCATTTCAGAAGCACCTTGCATTATCATTGAAGTCA
>CAYUQG010000009.1:0-12358 GCA_964446915.1 Candidatus Woesearchaeota archaeon | reverse complement strand
CCCGGATTTGAACCGGGGTCGTCAGGTCCCAAACCTGAAAGGCTACCAGGCTACCCCACATCCCCTTGTAAAAAAAGAGCATAGTTAATTTATAAAACTATTTCTTTTTCTTTGCAGTGCAGGTTTTTGCTCTGTTGGCTTTACAGTTTCTGCTTTTTCTTTTTTTGCTTGTTCTTTTGTTTCAGCAACAGCTTCTTTTTCAGCTTGCTCTTTCTTAATTATTTTATCTTGAGCAGATTTTAACTTATCGAAATATTCTTTTAATTGTTTTTTCTTTTCTTCAGAAGTTTCTGTTGATTCTTGCTCAATTTCTTTATCATAAATTCCAGAATCAATATCTTTCTCAATTTCTACAGCTGATTTATTTTCAATTAAGATTCCTGCACTAACGCAACTTCCCACAACTGTTTTTACTGCAGATTTCAAGTCCTTGCATAATAAATTGGAGAATTTTGTTTTTGCAACAGAAATTATTTGTTCTATTGAAGCATTTGCAACTTGCATTTTTTTCTGAAGGGCTGAGGATTTTGAAATTCCTAATTCTTTTTTTAATAATTCTGAAACAGGTGGTGAAAAAACTTTTATTTCAAATTCTTTTGTTGAAGTATTTACATTTAATTCTACAGGAACTTTTATTCCACTGAAATTTTTTGTTGCCTCATTAACCTGTGAAATAACATTGTTAATTGGAATTCCTGCTGGTCCGAGTTTCTGACTAAGAGCTGGACTTGGTTTCATGCTTCCTCCTTCAACTAATAATTTTATATTCATTTTATTCTTCTTGCTCCTCACGCCTTATAACTTTTAGGTTATCTAATTTAATTGTAACAGGCAATTGAACCATCGCCCCAAGCAAACTAACAACAACTTCTCCTTTTTGTTTGTCTATTCTTGAAACTTTTGCTTTTTCTCCTTTTAAAGTTGAACCAATTATTTCCACAATATCTCCTTCTTTTATTATTATATTTTCTGCTGAAAATTCAACCATATTTTTTATTTCTTCATAACCAATTGTTTTCCCAATTATTCCTTTAACATAAGGTAAATTAAACACAGCTTCTTCTGCAGATTCTCTATCTTCAGCTTCAAGAAGAACATAACCTCGCAAACCATGAGGTCTTAAAACAGAAAAAACATTGAGTTCTTTTTTGGAAGCTCTATCAGATATCATATCTACTGCTCTTTCTTCTTTATTTGTTGTAACTTTAATTATGAAAATCATTTTGCTCCATCTAACTCCTTAATATCTTAAGAAGAAGATGTGAATATTTAAAGATTAAGGTTTATAAATTTATCGAACAAATGCTTTCATAATTATTGAAATTAAAAATCCAAAAGCACCTAAAATTAAAATACCAATTGCAGAAACTTTTGCTATTTGCTCGAACTCTTGTTTTGAAGGTTTTTTCAAAACCATCCAGACTCTTCTACATTTTGCATAAAATGATTTTGTTGAATTTAATATTTTCATGAAACAGAAAAGTGGGAAGGGTTTTTAAAATTGTTTATTTTTGGAAGAAAAAATCTCTCACAACTTTTTTGTAATTCAAAAGCGAACCCCCATATTCCTTTTTATTCTGTTCAGAAATTTCAACCCCCTTTTTTCTTGCTTTTTTCAATTCTGACTCATAATCTTTTTTGAGTAAATAAATATTCATTATTTCAAGAAAAGTTGGAAGAAAAGATTGCGAAACCCGTTCCAAGTTTGAATAAAATTTCAAATATTTAATTCTTAATCCAACAGCAATATTTAATTTTTCATATTTAGATATTTCCTCGAGTGGTTTTCCCATTTTATTCAAGTTTAAACACAACATCTCCAGTAATCCTAATATCATTTATTTTCTTTTTTTCAAATAAGATTTTGTAAATTTTGTCGTGCAATGTTTTATTTCTAACTTTAATGTTTACATGAGGAAGAAGGGGATTTCCAAAATAACCTCTATGTTCAAGATAGAGTTTTTGAGTTCCTATTTTATATATTAAATTATATTCATTAATTTCTTTTACTAAAGTAACTCCTTCAACAAGAGTTGTAAGTTCTTTTGGTTCAAAATTCCATCCACGAATTAATAACTTTTTCTTCATTTTACTCATAAAACTCTATTCCAAGTTCTTCTTCAATTTCTTTGTGTTTTAAGTTTTCAATAGAACCTTCGTGCCCAAGAATTTGTGAACTTTTTACGCCTGTTACAATTAAAAGAACACGAATTGATTTTTCCATATCTTCTGAAATTTGTGCCCCCCAAATAAGTTTCGCATCTGGGCTTAATTTGTTCCCAACAGCTTCGATAATTGTTTTGCATTCATCTAAACTCATATCTGGACCTCCAATAATATTTACAAGTGCACCTGTTGCATTTGATATGTCTACATCTAAAAGAGGGTTTTGAATTGCTTTATCAACAGCTTCTAAAGCTCTGTGTTCTGTGTCTGATTCTCCCATTCCAATTAAAGAAACTCCTCCATTTGACATTACTGTTTTTATATCTGCAAAATCTAAGTTTACTAAACCAGAAGTTGTTACAAGTTCTGTTGTTCCTTTTACAGCATTTGTTAAAATTTCATCTGCTATTTTGAAAGCTGTGTGTAAAGGTAATTCAGGTGCAAGTTCAAGTAATTTATCATTTGGGATAACAATCAAGGTATCTACTGCTGCTTCCATTCTTTCTAATCCATCCATTGCATTTTCAATTCTCTTTCTTCCTTCAATTGTAAAAGGCAAAGTTACAACTCCGATTGTTAAAGCACCTTGTTTTTTTGCTAAATTTGCTATAACAGGTGCTGCGCCAGTTCCTGTTCCTCCCCCTAATCCACATGTTATAAAAATCATATCAGAACCTGAAATTTTCTTTTTAATATCTGATTCAGATTCGTGTGCAGCTTCTTGCCCTACCTTGGGATTACTTCCTGCACCTAAGCCCTGTGTTAATTCTCTTCCAATTAAAATTTTATGGTCTGCATTTGCATATAATAAATCTTGAGCATCTGTATTAATTGCTATTAATTCTCCTCCTTTAATTCCAATTTCTCTCATTCTGCTTAAAGAATTTCCTCCTCCTCCACCAACACCAATCACTTTAATTTTAGCAGATTGTTTTTTCAAAAGCTCTGCAAGTTCTTGGTCAATTGCCTTTGCTTCAGGAGACAGCCCTGAAAAAGAATTGTTGTTTGAATACACATCTTCCATATCTAAAACTATTTACAAGAGTTTATAAGAATTATTGTGATGTTTTAGGTGTTTCAGAATTACTTTTTTTAGGCATTTCAATTTCTTTAATCTCTAAATCCAAATCTAAGATTTCTTTAAATTTCTCTTTGAATAACTCTACAAATTGAACATAAGGTTTTTCAACAGACATTAAAAGTTTTTTATCTTTTACTTCAGAATCAAAATTCTTTCTAAAAAAGAATTCATTTAAGGATTTTATTTTTTCTTTTATGTCTTCTATTTTCTTTACAACTTCTAATTCATAAATTACTTCTTTTCCTGCAATTGGATTATTAAAATCTACAATAACTCTCCCTCCAGAAGAAGTTAATACCTTTGCAACTCTTCCATCAAAATTAAAAATAACCCCTGGAATTGGATTAAGTTTATGTTCAATAAAAACTTTTTTTGGAATTCTTTGAATGAGAGAAGGATTTCTTTTTCCAAAAGCTTGTTCTGGTTTAAGTTCTATTTTATGTTTCCCAATTTCTTTCCCAATTAAAAAATCTTCAACACTTTTCAAAAACATTCCTTCGCCTAAACAAAAAACAAAAGGTTCTGCTTTTATTTGGGAATTTATCTTATCAATATCTTCTTTAATATTTGAATCAAATACTTCTCCATCTCTTGTTTTTGCTGTAAATTTAATTTCAATAAAGTCTTTTTTCTGTAATGGCATGAAGAAGATAAAAAGAAAGAGTTTTTAAGATTTTGGTTGGGGTGTTAAATTTTCGCGAGTGGAATAATGGTGTTAAGTGGAGTGGCTTTTAGTTAAGTTTATAATAAATATTTCTATTCTTTATTTATGCCTGAATTAAAAAAAATTAATACTCTTGGACTTGAAAATATAAATTATGCTATGGTTGAAAAAACTCGTCCTATGATGTATAAGGCAATGAAATATTGGGGTAAAAAACCAAGTAATATATTCCAAGAATATATTAAACATTATTCTAATAAAAGTGAGATAGTTCTTGACGCTTTTGCAGGCAGTGGTGTTTGCCCTTTGGAAGCAATACAAACAGGAAGAAAAGCAGTAGCAGTTGATTTAAATCCGATTTCAGGTTTTATAATAGAAATGTTAGCTACTCCTCTTAATATTACAAAATTTAAACAAGAATGGGCAAACATTAAAACAGATTTTCATAAGTTTGAAAAAGGAATGGGTTTATTTTTAACTACTTGCCCAAAATGTAAAAAACAGGCAAGAATAATTAATGTTCATTATGATGAAAGTCCAATTGAAATAAGGTATAAATGCTCTTGTGAAAAAAAGAATGGAACCAAAAAATTAGATGAGAATGATTTTAATTTAATAGAAAAAGCAAATAAAACAGAAATAAGTTATTGGTATCCAAAAGATAATTTTCCCAATACAGATACTTTTGATGGAGCAAAGAAAAATGTCGGAGATTCTTTTTCTGATTTATGGACAAAAAGAAGTTTGTGTGCTCTTGCATATATGTTTGATAGAATTGATAAAATAGAAGACAAAAAATTAAAAGAATTTTTTAAATTTGCATTTATTTCTATGCTTCACTTATCTACAAAAATGGTTTCTGCAAGAAGAGAAAAAAGTCAAAGACCTGATAGTGGAAGTTGGGGAAGACCTGCTTATTTATTTCCAAAAAGACATTTAGAACAAAACCCCTTTCTTTTATTTGAGAGGGCAATAGCAGATAGACAGGGGGTTATAAGTGCAAAAGAAAATTCAAATAAACTTTTAGATAACAAAACAAAATTTGCAAAAGATTTTGAAGATTTGAAAAATAAAGATAAAAACTTATTAATTTTGAAAAAAAATTCTATTGAGTTATCTAAATTTATTCCTAATGAAAGTGTAGATTTTGTTTTAACAGACCCGCCATACGGGGGATTAATAAAATATTTTGATTTGAGTTCTATTTGGTCTATATGGTTGAAAGGAAAAGAACAAAATAGAGAATTTGATATTTCTTACGACGAAGAAATAACTCTTGATAAAAAAAGAGATTTTGATTATTATGATAAAATATTATATAAAGCATTTTCAGAAGTTAATAAAGTTCTAAAAACTAACAGATATTTAATAGTTACATTTCATAATTCACAACCACGAATATTTAATTCTATTATGAAATCTTGCATTAATGCAGGATTTGTTCTTGAAGAAATCTTATTTCAGCAGAATAAAAGGGCTTCTGAAAGTGGTGTTGCTAATCCGTGGGGGACTGCAATAAGTGATTTTTATTTGAGATTTAGAAAACCAACAAAAGAAGAAAAAAAGATTGAAGGATTAAATAGAGATGGATTTGAAAAACTTGTTGTTAATTCTGCTAAAATTGTTCTTGCAAAAAGAGGACAACCAAGCGAGTTATATAATATTTTAAGTGGGGTTTATCTGGAATTATATAAATACGGACAATATCTTAAAGCAGATACAACCGAAGATATTTCAGACATATTAAAAAAAAGAATTGGAAAAGAATTTATTTTAGTTGAAGCAGATGAAGAAAATATAAAGAAAGGAGAGAGATGGTGGTTTAGTGAGGAAGAAAAAAGAAAACATAGATTAGAAACTCCTTTGTCTGACAGAATTGAAACTGCTATAATCCAAACTTTTCACGATAAAATAAAAATTTCTTATGATGATATATTACAAACACTTTTTATAAAATTTCCAAATTCATATACTCCTGATAGTAGCAGTATAAATAATTTAATAAAAGAATATGGAACAAAACAGAAAGATGGAACTTGGATGTTAAAAAGTAGTTTCAAACAAGATGAAAGTAAACATATTGTTATTGAAAGAATTTTAGCAGAAATAGGAAAAAAAATGGGTTATAAAATTTGGTGTCCTGATAAAGGTAGAGACAATAAACTAAAAGAATTATGTGAAAGTCGTCTTGGTTTTAATTTTGAAGGTAGAGAAAGAGTTGAAAGAATAGATATTCTTTGGTTTAAAGAAAATAAAATTTATTATGCTTTTGAAGTTGAAAATTCTACTTCAATAACTTCTGCTTTAGAGAGATGTTCTAACTTACCAAATAGAGAAGATACTAAAAAGATGATTTTAATACCAAATGAAAGAGCAAAATTTCTTAATAGAAAAATAAAAGAACCGATGTTTAAGGACAGGTTTATTTTAGATAAATGGCGTGTTGCCTCTTACGAAGAATTAGAAAAATTGTCAAATAAGAAAAATATAAGTGAAGAAGATTTTGATTTAATTTTTTCACAAGCCCTTAAAATAAAAGAAGGTATTCAATCTAAACTTTCCTAAAATTGAGTATATATTGATGATGATGATTTATTTTGTAGGCGTAAGGATAACCAAAAGGATATAAGGGTTTACTATTTTGCATTAAAACAACAGAACCAGAAAATTCAAATCCTATTTTCTGCATTAACTTAATAACATCTCCATGTGCATTTGTTTCTTTTTTCTTAACTGTGAAATCACTTATAATTATTGAACAATATTTTTCCTCCCTTAATTTTTTATAAACTTCTTTCATAATTTTTCCAAATAAAATTAAAAAATTATCATAAGATTTTTGGTTCCCAACATCATCAGGGTATTCTGAATAATATTCTATTCCTTGTCTTCTTTGGCTTCCATCCGCCCTTACTCCCATTCCCTTATTTCTTAAAATGTTATGATATGGTGGCGAAGTAACACAATAATCTATTTTTCCTTTTATTTTTGAAATTTCTTTTAATGAATTTCCTTTAACTATTCTTACTCTATCTTTTGTTTTGATTTTTAATTTCTTTAATCTTTTTCTCGCCAAGGCACAATATTTTCTGCTTAAATCTATTCCTATTGAGTTTCTTTCTTCTAATGCAGAAGCAATTAAAGTAGTTCCACTTCCCATAAAGAGGTCAAGAACAACCATATTTTTTTTAGTGAATAACCTAATTAATTTTCTTATATCTCTTATAAGAAATGGTGCAGGATGTTCAAATGCATCTTTATCTTCCACACACCTCTCACTAATCCAAACACTTTTAGTTAATTGTAACCATTCCTTTCCTGTTAAATCATTTAATTTATTTCTTTTATCATAAATTCCTTTATTTTTATTCTCTATTTTGATCATACTTTTTAACCTCTTTTTTTATAAACTCAACAATCAGTTCTGTAATAGTTTTATCTTTCTCTAAACAAAGCATTTTAAATTTTTTCCAAAGATCATCTTCGATATAAAAGTTATGTGGTCTTTTTTTCATACAAAAAATAAAACAAATCACAATTTATAAAACTTTCTCTCCTTCTCTCCAAAAAAATAGATTTTTAGAAAACAATTTTCAAACATAATTAGAGATTTTGATATACTGAGAATTGTGAAAACACACAAACTTAATTTCTTTCCATTCTAAAAATTTATAAACTTAACTTTTTTCTCTTTGTTATGGTTTTAAAAATAATTAATGCAACAGAGGCGAAAGTGGGAACAAATATTCTTTTAGAAGGTGAACCTTATACAATTAAAAAAATTGATATTAGTAAAACAGGAAAGCACGGACATGCAAAATGCAGGATAGAAGCTGTTGGAATTATAAGTAAGCAAAAAAAAGTTTTTGTGATTCCTGGACATGATAGGTTAGAAATTCCATTGGTTAATAAAAAGAAAGGTCAAGTTCTTTCAATTTCAGACAAAGTAAGTATAATGGATTTAGAAAGCTTTGAAACTTTAGATATTCCATGTGATGAAGAAATCAAAACAGAACTTTCAGAAAATTCAAATGTAGAATATTGGGACATTGAAGGTAAATTAATTGCAAAAAGGAAGTTGTAAATTTTCCTGTTCTAAAAATTTGCTCACTATTAAATTTGTTGAGACTCTTAAATTAAAATAGAGAGTTTATTTTATTTGACGGAAAACTTGGAAAATCCTGTTTTGAGCGATTTAATTTACCAGTAAACCCTTAATCTTTTTCAAAAACATTTAAAAACAATTTTCTTCTAAATTAATTATGGCGAAAATACTTGAAGCACAAAATCGAATGTTCAAAAATGTTTTTATTTGCAAAAATTGCCAATCAAAAATTAGAGCAGACCATCAAAAAATTTTAAAGGGAAAGGTAAAATGTAGAAAATGCTCTAAAAAAGCATTTAGACCTTTGAAGAAAAAATAAAATGAACTTTTTTTGGTATGATATGACTTTCTTGATAGCTTTTGTTTTATTTGCAAGTTTGTTTCTTTATTTAAATAAAAAGAATTTGACAAAAGAAGGACTTTTATTTTTGTATCGTGCTAAATGGGGTATTCGATTAATAAAAAAAGTTGGTGAAAAATATCAGAAAACTTTGAAATTCCTAAGTTATATTTCAATTGGTCTTGGTTATGTTTTAATGGCAGGAGGAATTTATCTTGTTGGAAAAATTGTTTATTTATATTGTTTTTACCCAAATGTTGTTCGGGCAATAAAAGTTCCGCCCATAATGCCTTTAATTCCTTATATTGATAAAGTAATTCCTACCTTGGGATTGCCTTCTTTTTATTTTACATATTGGATTGTTATTCTTGCTGTTGTTGCAATTTCACATGAATTTGCACATGGAATTTTTGCAGTTTATAATAAAATCAAAATTAAAAAAACAGGTTTTGGATTTTTTCCATTTTTCTTTCCGATTTTTCCTTTAGCTTTTGTTGAATTTAATGAAAAGGCAATGGAAAAGAAAAGCAAACTTTCACAGATGACAATTTTATCTGCAGGAACTTTTGCAAATGTTTTGGTTGCTATTTTCTTTTTTATAATAATGTGGTTTTTCTTTTCAGCAGCTTTTGCCCCAGCAGGAATTCAATTTAATTCATATGCTTATGAGGTTGTTGGGATTTCGACTATTTTATCTGTAAATAATGTTTCTTTTAATAATTCAACTTATGAAAACCTTGCTGGTCTTTTAAATAATGAAAGTTTAAACCAAATTGAAACAGAAAAAGCAACTTATGTCGGAGTTCGTGGAATTCTTGAAGACAAAAATTCTCTTTTATTATATCGGGATTGCCCTGCAATAAATTTTGGATTAAAAGGGGCGATAATTGAAATTCAAGGGGAAAAAGTTAAAGATTGGGAACAATTTGGAAAAGAGTTACATAAAAATTCCCCAGGAGATACAATCCATTTGAAAACAAAATATAATGATGAAATTTTAGAATATGATTTGGTTTTAGACGAGAATCCTGAAAATAAAGATTTACCTTATTTAGGAATTGGATATGAAAAATATGAAAGTTCTGGTTTAATGGGGAAGTTGATTTCTGCTTTAGGTTCGTTTAAACAAGATAATATTTATTATGAATCTCGATGGGGGGCAAGTGAATTTATTTTCAATCTTTTGTGGTGGTTAATTTTAATTAGTATAAGTGTTGCATTAGTAAACATGTTACCTATTGGAATCTTTGACGGAGGTAAATTCTTTTATTTAACTGTTCTTGGAATTACAAAAAGCAAGAAAAAAGCTGAGAAAAGTTTTAAATTTATGACAAGATTTTTCTTGTTTATTCTTTTGTTGTTAATGGTTTTCTGGGTGATTGGGATTTTTTAGGATTAAGTTAAGGAGAGATTTAAGGAATTATTTTTTTATTTAGCATAACAATACCAAGGTAATTGAATAGGAACACCAAATTTTTTCCCTACTTTAGATAAACCTTTCTCAAATTTTAGATCATCACCAAACATCTCTCGAAGATTTTCATTATAAATACTTTTAGGAACAGCATAAATAACTGCTTCATTTACATTAGACCTTTCTAGTCTTGCTAATTTAAAAGGTGCTTGTGACCAATCTTTATGCCTATGTGTAGCAAAATATTCTTCAACAGCTTCTTTTAATCCTTTAGGAACTTCAGATTCTCCAAGGGCTTTTCCCTTATATGTGTTCTTTTGCATCATTACATCATACATTATTTTGGCAACTAACTTTCCTTCATCTACATTTGAATCTTTTTTCTTTGCTTCTTTTACTATTTTTCCAATATCAATAAGTACCATTATAATCTCCCTATTATAATAACAAACTATTCATTTTATAAACTTTCTCCCTTGTAACCTTTCCAAAATTACAAATCAATCACACCATCTTTTGTTAAAGCTGCAAAACGAATTCCGACAGGGACATTAATTAATGCAGAAATAAGTGCCATGTGTTCTTTTCCGTCACCAGAAGCAATGGAAAGTGCGACCTCTGTTCCTGAGAATTTTCCTTTAAGTTTTTTTAAAAAATCTTCTTTTAAGTCTTTTAACTTTTGATTTAAATCTGTTTTAATAAATTCAAATTCTTTTTCATGTTTGAAACCTTTTGCAAAATCATCACCAATTAAAATTATTTTTTCCCAATCTGCATGAGTCATAAGTCCTGCAACTTGTGCCCATGTTCCTTTTCCAGATGAAAGCAAAGCTATTAGTTCCATAAACAAAAAAGAAAATTATAGTTTTTAAGGATTATTGTGATAAAAGGAATTCCAAAACTTTATAAACTTAAATCTTCTCAAAAATTTACCGATTGAACTACATCGTTGAAATCCGAAATTTATTTCTGGATTCAAACGCATAATGTAGAAGGTTAAGAGAATAAAATGGCAGAAGATATTAAAGAACAATTAGAAAAAGCATTAAATGAATTAAGAAAAGAAAAAGCAAGAAAGTTTAATCAAACAGTTGACTTAATTATAAATCTACAAAAAATAGATATTAAAAGGAGTTCTGTAAATTTCGTTGTGAATATCCCGCACAAAATTAAAGATAAAAAAATTGCAGGATTTTTAGAAACTAAAAATAAAAATATTGAAACTATTACTGCTGATGAATTTAAAAAATATTCTGATAAAAAAGAATTGAAGAAGTTGATTGGAAGATTTGATTTTTTCATTGCTCAAGCAAGTTTGATGCCAAAGGTTGCTACTACATTTGGGAGAGTTTTAGGTCCTGCAGGAAAAATGCCTTCCCCTCAACTTGGGATAATTTCAAATGCCGATGATAAAACAATTGAAGAATTAAGGGAAAAAATAAATAATTCTCTGAAAATAAAAGTTAAAGAAGCCAGTATTAAAATTCCTATTGGGAAACAAAATATGAAAAACGAAGATTTAATTGAAAATATTATCATAATAAAAGAAGCTGTTCAAAAAAACCTCCCAAGACAAAAAGAGAATATAAAAAATATTGAACTTAAATTCACAATGACTAAACCTCAAAAAATTCAAATACGATGAAAACTCAAAGAAATATAATACCAAAAGTAAAAACAAAAACAGTAAAAGAACTTGAAGATTTAATTAAAAATAAAAAAACAATTTTAATTGCTTCTATAAAAAATATTCCTGCTTCACAATTTCAAGAGATTGGAAAAAAATTAAGAGGAAAAGCAATTGTGAAAGTTCCTAAAAAAAATTTAATTTTTCGAGCATTAGACTCTTCCTCAAATGAAAATGTAAAAAAATTAAAAGAACAAATTAAAGATAATGTTGCAATTTTATTTTCAGATTTAGATTGCTTTGACCTTGCAGCAGAATTAATTAAAAATAAAAGTCCTGCAAAAGCAAAACCAGGACAAGAATCTCCTGCAGATATTGAAGTTGAAGCTGGACCAACAGAATTGCCTCCTGGACCAGCAATTAGTGAACTTGGAGCTGTTGGATTGCAAATTCAAATTGAAAAAGGAAAAATTCATATTAAAGAATCAAAAATAATTGTTAAAAAAGGGGGAAAAATCTCTCATGCAGCTGCAGATGTTATGGCAAAATTAGATATCAAACCTTTTTCAGTTGGTTTTATTCCTTTGGTTGCATTTGATGCTCAAGAAAGTAAATTATATTTAGAAATAAAAGTAAATACAGAAGAAACTATTGAAAGTTTAAAAACAGCTTTTGGAAAAGCATTGCCTTTTGCTGTAGAAATTGGTTATGTAAATTCAGAAACAATTGGATTCTTAATTAGTAAAGCAGAGAGAAATGCAAAATGTTTAGAAAGTTTAAAATCTGTTGAAAAAACAGAAGAAGTTTCTCAAGAAAATCAAGCTCAGGAAATTAAAACTGAGGAGAAAAAATAAATGGAATACATATATGCTGCACTTTTGTTGCACAAACTTGGAAAAGACATTAATGAAGAGAATGTGAAAAAAGTTGCTGTAGCTGCTGGCGTAGAAATTGATGAATC
>CAYUQG010000008.1:0-13929 GCA_964446915.1 Candidatus Woesearchaeota archaeon | reverse complement strand
GTTGCATTAGTTAAACTAGAACTAACTTCAACCCCCCCAAAAAAATAATTACAAACTTTCTTTTCAATTTGAGATCTCTCATGAGGAGTTATACTCTTTATTCTATTTTTGCTTGAGTTTCCTATAAGGAAAATGTATTGTTTCATAAAAAGACTACTATGCAGTGGTTTATAAATGTTTTGCACAGTTACTTTTCCTAAGTGAGAACTTTAGGAAGGTTTAAATAAAGAAAAGATGTTTAAAGAAGATGGATTCAATTGAAAAAAAAGCAAGAGATTATGTTTATTGGAAAGGTGAAAAAACGCAATTTTTTTACAAAGAGGAAATATTAAAACAATTAAAAAAATATTGGGGGGTTAGAACTCTTTCTATTTTTGAACAAAGAGATTTAATGAAAATCATAAGAGATTGCTTAGAATATAATGTTTAAGATCTTATTTCTTGTTCAAAAAAATATTCTGAACCAAAATCAATAATAGATGTTGTGCCGGAAGTTGTTGAAAGATGGTGGCTTTTATCATATGATTTGAGATTTGAGGATTTGCATGATAGTTTCTTTATAGAGTATGAGATTAATAACAAATTTATTAAGAAAGAAATTTCTGATTTTGAGGAATTGAGAAATCTTAGAAAAAGGTTAGGCAATAGAATGGTTTTAATGGATGTCTCGGGAGAAACATCTCAAGGGAGAAGAGATGACATTAATTTTCTAAGAGAAATTTCTCATCGTCCTTAAAAAACCAACCAACTAATTAACATTGCTAAAAATATTCCTGCAGTTATAAAAGGCATTGCAGGATAGAATTTCTTTTTTTCTGAAAATAAAAATAAACCTAATAAACCTAAGAAAGCTCCTGCAATTACTAACAAAGCAGGACCCAGCCCCCAGAATTTCAAAATAACTCCTGATGTAATTATTGGGAACACAACATCGCCTCCTCCTAAAATTGCCATGTTTACTTTTATTTTTTTAAGTTTTGATTTTGACTTTGATTGTTTCAAGTTTTTTATTTTTGCCTTCATGGTTTTTGAAATATATGGAACAAAAAATCCTGAGAAAATTCTCAATTTATCTATTTGATATTTTGCCATTTTTTGCATAATGCCAGATTTCCAAACAGCCCACATATCATAAATAGAAATTAATACCAAAAGGAGAACTATTGTAAAAATGTTCAAAATAGGAACAAAAACACAAGCAATCCCTGGATAAATTAAAAGTTCTGTAGCATTATGAACAATAAAATTCCTTTTGTAAAGTTTAAAATAAGCTAAAGGAATTGCAATTAAAGTAGCGATAATCGGGATTTTTTGTAAAAACATTGAATCAAAATTCTTTGTTAAACTATAGAAAAAAATTCCTAAGGCAAGAACTACAACCAGAAAAAACCATGCACGAAGAATAAATTTGAATTCAAATTTTGTGAAAATCAGCAAAAGTGTAATTGCAATAATAAAAGCAAAAATCAGGGAACTTAAATAAAAATTATAATTTGTCTGTTCTGTTGTTTCATAAACATTCATTCCATAAGGAAGATTATTTTCTTCAGAATTATAATGATTTGTAACAGCTAAACCAATTAATTGAGTAATTAAAAACATTCCAAGAAGAATTGCTGTTATTTTCCATGTGTGTTTCATAGAATAAAAAAGCAAAAGGGTTTTTTAAAATTACCTCAACCTCAAAGTATCTAAAACACGTGGAACATTTGTTTCAACGTGATTCAACTTGTAAAGTGCAGAAGCTAAATCCAAACATTTTGAAACTTCTCCATGATTTATAATAATTCTTTTTGCTTTTGGACGCATATTATTAAAAAAAGATAAGATTTCATTTCTACCTGCATGTGCACTAAAACCTTCAATAGTATAAACTTGTAAATTTATTTCAACTCTTTCTTCTCTTCCATCAACAACCATTCTTGTTTCCTTTGAACCCTCTTGAACTTGTCTTCCTAATGAACCAACACCCTGATAACAAACAAAAACAATTGCGTTTTTTTCATTTCCTGCAAATTCTTTAAAGTATTCAACAGAAGCTCCTCCAACAAGCATACCAGAAGTTGCCAAAACAATGCAAGGCCCTCCTTCAACAACTTTTCTTCTTTCTTGAGGAGAACCAACACGCGAAAATAATTCAGAAACAAAAGGATTTTTATCTTGGAAAACTTGTAACTTAACTTTGTTGCTTAAAAAATCTGGATAAGCAGTATGAATAGCATTAATATCCCAAATCATTCCATCAATGTAAATTGGAATTTTTTCTATTTTTTTGTTTTGCATTGCATCTTCAAGAACAAGCATAGTTTCTTGAGCCCTACCTAAACCTAATTCAGGAATTAAAACTTTTCCTCCTTGTTTAATGGTTTTTGCAATAACCTCTAAAAATTGTTCTTCTGCTTGAACTCTTTGAGGTAAAACATCATTTTTTGAACCATAAGTTGACTCTGTCATAACAGATTCTATTCTTGGAAAAACATTTGTGGCAGGGTCCAATAATCTTGTTCGTGCATATTTGTAATCCCCTGTATATAAAAAATTGTGTAAACCATTTCCAATATTAAAATGAATCATTGCACTTCCTAATGTATGACCTGAATTATACATTGTGATTCTCACATCAGGGGCAATATCTGTAACTTCATTAAAATTCAAACAAATAGTGTGTTTGACCATTTCTTTAATATCTTTTGAACTAAAAAGAGGTTGTGAGGCCTGCTTGTATGCAACCCCAATAAAGTCAAGAGAAAGTAAAGCAGCAACATCCATTGTTGGGGGGGTCATATATGTTGGACCTTTGTAACCCATTTTATATAAATAAGGTAATAAACCAACATGATCTAAATGAGCGTGACTGATTATAACTGCATCTAATTCATCAATATTAAATTCAGGAACATTAAAATATGGAAATTTGTCTTTTCCACTTGAAGCAACATCAACTCCGCAATCAATTAAAATTTTTGAGTTTGGTGTTTGTAATAAAATACAACTTCTTCCAACTTGTCGTGCACCACCAAGAGGAGTTATTCTTATCCATTCTTCAACTTTTTCTGGATTCCATTCCTTGTAAATTTTTTCCCCAATAGAATTTAAAAATTTTCTTCGATAATTATTATTTGCATAAAGAACTTCTCTAATATTCTCAGTTATCTGACTTTTAATTGCAGGCGACCTTTGAACCTGTGGTGTCCATAAAGTTGTTTTTTTAATTTCTTCTAAAACAGAACCTTGTTTTCCTATAACAATCCCAGGTCGTTTTGCTTCAATTAAAACAATGCTTCTATGAAAATCAAAAATTATATTTGTAATTTCTGCATCTTGAGAAACAATTTCTTTTATTTTAATTTCAACTTCTTTTTGGTCAGGAAGAATTTTTTGGTCAGCTCTTAATTCAATTCTTTTTTTTATTTCGCCAACAATCTCTTTTATTTTTGATTCTCCTTCTTTGAAAAATTTAGCATTCTCTGTATAAAGAACAATGTTCGCTCCTTCAAAATTGGCTTCAGTTATATTTCCACCAAGTCTATCAGTTATATTCTTCAAAATATCCATTTTAAATAAAATTATTACTTATTTTCAAAAGTAGAGGTGATCTTTTGACTAATCGCTTTCTTCATACCCTCTTTAGTTATTGTATAAACTTCTAACCCATTACCAGACGCAGAATCTCTTTGTGTTGAAGATTTAATTGCTTCTATTGCTAATTCGATTCCTTCTTTAACACTTAGGTCTTTTTTATATTGTCTTTCTAAAAGCCCCAAAACATAAGGCATCCCAGAACCCACACTTGCAGTGTATTCTTCAACTTTATTTAAGAAACCTCCAGTAATCTCATACAAGGAAACAACCCCATTTTCATCTAATCCCCCTAAAATAAAGGCACTTTGAGTAACCTGAACATTAGAAAGTAATGACGCAGATTGTTGCACTGTTGGGCGAGATTTTGAACGAAGTTGTTTTAATTTTAGTTCTGCTGTTAAAATTTTTGAAACTTTTTGAAACTCTGTTGCAGAACCACAACCTGCAATTAACAAATATTCATTTAGTGGAAATACTTTTTCCATATTTTTAGAAATTATAAGTCCTTGACCAATAGAAACTCTGTTATCAGAAGCCATTACAACTCCGTCTTTACAAACAATTCCAAGAATTGTTGTTCCTGTTTTCAAAATTGATTTTTTTAAATCGTCATCCATTTTTAAGAATAAACTACAATATTTTAGAGAATAAGGATTATTTAAAGTTTTCGGATTTGAGATTTAGAAAATTATTTATAGTCTTGTTTAATCTTGTTCTTATGGAAGACGAAATAAAAGAGTTTTTAGATGAGCAAAATAAAGAAATAAAAAACTTACAAAAAAAAACTTCTGAACTTTATTTTAATGCAATTACTACTGGAAAAGATGAATTCTATAAAGCATATGAAAAAAGTGCTAATAAATTAGAAGAATTTTTTCATAATAAAGAAAATTTTGAAAAAATCAAGAAGTTTTTAAAAAGTGAAATTGAAAATCCTCTTTTTAAAAGACAATTAGATTTATTATATAAAAATTACTTAGGGTCTCAAGCAGATTTAATTCTTTTGAAAAAGATTCTTGAAAAAGTAACAAAAGTTGGACAGAAATTTAATAAATTTAGAGCAAAAGTCAATGAAAAAGAATTCACAGATAATGAAATAAAAGATATTTTAAAACAGGAAAAAGATTCTGAAAAATTAAGAGAAGTGTGGGAAGCAAGTAAAAAACAAGGAGAACTTGTTGAAAAAGAAGTTCTTGAAATTGTTAAATTAAGAAATGAATTAGCAATAAGCTTGGGTTATGAAAATTACTTTGAAATGTCCCTTCAACTTAATGAGCAAAAAGAAGAAGAAATAGATAATATTTTCTTGGATTTAATTAAAAAAACAAAAACCCCTTTTGAAGAAGTCAAAAAAGAAATTGATGATTTCTTGTCTGCAAATTATAAAATAGAGTTTTCAAAATTAAAACCTTGGCATTATCAAGAATTATTTTTTCAAGAAGCTCCAGAAATTTATGAGGTAGATTTTGACAAATTTTACAAAGAAGATGTGATTGAAAAAGCAATTAAATTTTATGAACAAATAGGGTTTGATGTTAAAAGTATTTTAGAAAAAAGCGATTTGTATGAAAAAACTGGGAAATACCAACATGCATGTTGTATTGATATAGATGGAGGAAATGATGTTCGTATTGTTCAAAATACAAAAAATAATGAAAAATGGATGGATACCACATTACATGAATTAGGCCATGGAATTTATGATAAAAACTTTGATTCTACTTTGCCTTTTTTATTAAGAGACTCTGCACATACTTTTGTTACAGAAGCTATTGCATTATTATTTGGAAGGAATTCTAAAAATTCAAATTTTATTAAAAAGACTTGTGATATAAAAGAAGAAGAGATTGAAAAAGTCGCTGAATTAGGAAGAAAGCAACTTAGAATAAGAGAACTTGTTTTTTCAAGATGGTGCCAAGTAATGTATAATTTTGAAAAAGAACTTTATAAAAATCCTGAACAAGATTTGAACAAACTTTGGTGGGAGTTTGTAAAAAAATATCAATTAATTGATTTTTATAGAGATAAACCTGACTGGGCTTCCAAAATTCACCTTGTTGATGCACCTGTTTATTATCATAATTATATGCTTGGAGAACTTCTTGCTTCACAATTACAAAGTTATATTATAAAAAATATTTTAAAACAAGAAAATGTAAAAACTCCAGATTATAAAGGAGAAGAGATTGGAAATTTCTTAAAAAAAGAAATATTTTCACAAGGAAAAAAATATAGGTGGGACGAATTAATTGAAAAAGCTATTAAAGAAAAGTTAACAACAGATTCTTTTGTGGGGGAATTTTGTTAGGTGGGAATTGAAGAAGAGTATTTATTTTTGCTTTAACAAACCTTCTAATTCTCTTGCTAACTTTTTATTTTCTCTTGTTAAATCCCTCTTAACCATATTTATTTGACTTTGGTTTCCTTCTATTTTATGCCTTAACTCCATTTCTCTTTTAGATAAATTTTTCTCTTCCCCTACCCTTACTTCTTCTATTTTGTCTGAAATATTTTTTCCCAAGAAAGGTTTGAAATCAAGATTGTATAAAGGGCAACGCCTCATCCTTTCTTGATAAAAATTTTCTACCTTAGAATTTTCTGGATTAATATTATAACCAACACAGGCATACTTTGTTAAATTACACATTTCCCTTTCCCATCCAATTGTTCCGCGGATATGTTGGCACATCCCTTCTTTTTCTTCATACTTTATTATTTTTGTCATAATAAAATAATAACTAATAGTTTTATAAAGATTTATCCTCTCAATTAGGAGGATTTAAATAGTTTTAATTATTTTAACTCTTATGGATTTAGAAATATTTAGAGATTTGGGATTAACAGACGCAGAAATAAAAGTTTATATCTCTCTCTTAGAATTAGGAGAATCAAATGTTGGAAACTTATTAATTAAATTGAAACTTCAAAGTTCTGTTATTCATAGAGCGTTAAATTCTTTAATTGAAAAGGGACTTATCTCTTTTATCTCAGAAAGAAAAAGGCGTTTGTATTCTGCTATAAATCCAGAAAATTTTTTTGATTTTATTGAAGAAAAAAAAGAAAGATTCAAAAAAATTCTCCCAGAACTAAAACAAAAACAAAATAAAATAAAATCCAAGAAGAATGCTTTTGTATTTAAGGGAATTAAAGGACTTAAAGAAGTTTATAATCTTCTGATAAATCTAAAGGAAAAAGAATATTTAACTTATGGAGGGGGTGATCCCTGTGTAAAAAAAATGGGGGAAACTTGGTGGTTAAATTTACACCGAAAAAGAGTTTTTAATAAGTTAAAATCAAGACAAATTTTTGATAAATCTGTTAAAGAAATTGGTGGGGAAATTGAAAAACTAAAATTAACAAGAATAAAATACCTCCCTGAAGAATTTTCTCAATTTCAAGAAACAGTTATCATTGGATACCATGTTGCAATAAATGTTTTTGGAGAAGAACCTTATTCATTGCTTATCCAAGATAAAAATGTTGCTGAGGGTTACAAAAAACAATTTGAACTTTTATGGAAAAAAGCAGATTAATACTACATACTAAACGAAAAAATTCATTCTTCTTTCCGACTAACTCCGTTTTCTTTTTTGAACTTTATCACATTATCTACAAAACCTTCAATCTTTTGTTCATGACTTACTAAAATTAATTGAGCAACATTAAGTTGTTGTAAAACATCACGCATTTTATCAAGCTGTTGTTCTGAAAAACCATCTGTTGGCTCGTCAAGAATTACAAGGTCTCTTGTTTTTATTTTACTCAAAAGAGAATTAATAACTTGGTTCAAAGAAAGCCGATAAGCTAAAGCAACTGCTGTTCTTTCTCCTCCAGAAAGATAATTATAATCAATTTCATAATCTTGTTGTTCAATTATTGGCGTGAAATCATCGTCGAGCCGAACTTCAATAGAATCTGAAACAAGCATTGAAAACCATTCTGCAAAAAGTTGGGAAAATTCTGATTTAAGTTTTGTCATAACATTTTTTTCAATAAAAGAAACAACAGGAATAAATTTCTTAGAAAGCCAATCTTCTAACTTTGTAAGGTAATCTGATTGTTTTTTTATTTCTTTAAGTTGTTTTATTTTTCTTTTTAATCCTTCAATTTGTTGAGAGAAAAAATCTATTTCTTTTTTTAATTCAGCAACTTTTATATCAGCTAATCTTTCTTCACTAAATGCTTCTTCAAGTTTTTGCTGTTTTTCCTTGAAAACGTTATCAAATCTTGATAATTCAAAAACAGAATTTTTCAAGGCGTGATTATGTTTCTCCAAAAGTTCTATATCTTTTTCAATCATTAAATTTAATTTTTTGCTTTCTTCTAATTGATTTTGTTTTTCTTCAATACCTTGATATTTTATTTTTGAAATTTTTAAATTTGTAAGTTCTTTTTCTTTTGAATAAATCCAAACATCTTTTTTTTCAATAAAACTTTCAATTTCCTGTTTTTCTTTTTTCAACATTTCTAACTTTTTGTTGTTTAGCACAATATCTGACCTTGCCTGATTCAAAACATTTGTTCTATAAAGTGCATCAACATTTTGCAAACAAGTTGGGCAAACTTCTAAATTAGAAATTTTTTGTTCAAGCTTTTGGCTTTCTTCATTTTTGTTTTTGAGAGAATTTATTTTTGAACTTATTTCAAATTTCTCTCCAATAAACTTTTCTTTTTCTTTTTTGTCAGAATCTATTACCCTTTCAAGTTGTAAAATTTTTGATCCATCAATTTTTAAATATTCTAATTCTTTTATTTGATTTTCAAGATAAATTATTTTTTTCTTATTCTCTAAACTCAAATCATTTTTATTTGATATGATTATTTTTGTTTTTTCCACTTCTTGCAAAAGCCTATTTTTCTCTTCTATTTTTTTAGAAATTTCTAATTTCTCTTCTTCTATTTTTTTTCTAATTTCTTTTTTTGAAAAAAGTTCTCTTTCAACAGAATCTAAATTATAATATTTTGATTCTAAATCATTTTCTTTTTCTATCAAATCTAATTTGTCCTGTTCAAGATTTTCCGTAAGTGCTTGTTTTATTCTTTTTTCTTCTCTTAGTTTTATTGTTACTATTGAAATATTTTCTATTACTTTTTTGTATTTATCAATCCCAAAAACATAACGCAAAGTGTCTAAACGAGTGTTTGCATCTTGAAGAATAATTTGTTTCATTTCTTCTTGAGGTGTATAAACAGTAAATTTGTAAAGAATGTTCTGCTTTTTTGAAAATTCTTTAGGGTAACTCAAAATTTCTAACACTTTATTTTTTAATTCTGTAACTGAAATTTCTTTTTTTTCTCCATCAATAGTTATTGCACAATAATCTTGAGAAACTGTTTTTGCTTTTTTTAAAGTTCGTTCTAATAAAACAGATTGCCCTCCAACTTCAAATTCAAGTTGCACTTTTGCTTGGCTTTCTCCGTTTCTTAACAATGCAGAACCTCTTTGTCCTGGTTGCAATCCAAACAAAGCAAACTCTATTCCTAATAAAATTGAGGTTTTCCCAGAACCAATATCCCCTGATAATAATGTAGAACCTACTGGAAATTCTACTTCTTGATATTTATAGCTTCTGATATTTTCTAATATTATTTTTTTTAGTATCATATTAAAACTCCAATATTTTTTTCGAAACTTCAAGCAATTTATTTGTGAATGCTTCTGTGGTTTCCCCTTCTTGTTTTTCAATTGCAAATGAATTAATTAATTGGGGAATCATTTTATTAAAATCAGAAGGGTTTTTTTCAGAGTAAATCTTTATTGTTTCTTCTTCAATATTTTCCGTGTTTTCAATTTCAATTTCTAATTCAAGCTCTTTTGATTTTAAATCATGCGTATTTCTTAATAAAAAATATGCTTTTTTTTGTTTTACAAAATCCTCAATTTGTTGGAACTTTATATCTGAATTTTTTCCTTCTTGTAATTCTCCTGTTAACCTTAACAAAACAATTTTATCTTCTAAATCTTTTTCACTTAATTTGTAAATTATTTGGCTTGTTGCGTTCAAAGCATTTTTAATTTCAATTTCAAATGCAAGAACATCTTTAATTTTTAATTCTATTTTTTGAAGGGGTGTTGATGATTCTGTATCTACAATGTAAAAACTTCCGTGTTTTAGGTCTTCCAATTCTTGGAAATTATTTGGGAATGTTGGTCCTGGGTAAACAAAGTTTTCATATTGGAAGTCAATATGCAAATGGCCAAGAGCATAATAATCTGCATGTGGAAGGGTTAGTGTTTCAATTGAATCAATTGGTAAAGTTCCTTTTGCTTTGTCAATTGTTGTGTGCAACATGAAAATTTTAAACATTCCTGGAGCTTGATTTAATTTTATTTTTCTTAAATCAGGAATTTCTAATCCAGACTTTTTTCCAGAATATCCATAAATGGCAACTCCTTGGTAAATTTCTGGGTTCAATAAAATTTCGTTTTCCTTTTCCTCAAAATCCACAACATTTTTGCAAAATCCTGCTCGTTCTAACACATCTAAAAAAGTTTTTCCTGAAACAGAATAATCGTGTGAACCTGCAATAATAAAACAGGGGATTTTTGCTTCTTTTAATTTTCTAAATTCTGAAAAAGTTTCTTTTAAAATTTCTATTCCTGGATAAGCTGAATCAAAAAGGTCTCCTGAAATCAAAACAAATTCTAATCTTGAATTTATACAAACTTCTATTGCTTTTTTAAAAGATTCTAAATTCAAATCCTGCATTGGTTGCTGTTTCCAACCTCCTAAATGAACATCAGCCATGTGTGCAAATCTTACCATTGAAAACAAAAATCGTTTAGGTATTTAAGCATAATTGTGATTAAGTTTAATAGTGAGTATTAATTATATAATGAATACAGCATAGAAATGTTTTTAAAGTGGGGTTTTGTTGGGGGGATATGGAAAAAACAATCAAAAAATCAAGTTTTAAAGAAACAGTAACAATTACAACTATAAACTTAGAAGATGTTGGTCTAAATTTTAATGCCCGAAGAGTTGGTCCTAAAAACTTTGTAGATTTGAGGAATGCTAATTATGGTGAAGGCTTTAGAATGCCTACAATACCAGAAGTAGTTCCATTGATTTATGCTTCTTTGGAAAATCAAAATTATACAACCGCACAAAATGTTGTGAGAACCTTAAAAGACCACAGGATTTCTGGAAATACTGGAATATTATATACTGAAAAAGGGATGTATGCCCAGGATAATCCTAATTTAAGAAATTCAATAGTTTCCATGAATGAAAGAATACTTAAATCAAAATTAGGTCCCACAGAAGAAGCAGGTGTTGTTTTTAGTGATGATAAAAGTGTTAGATTTACTCCTTATGGTTTTAAAATTGAACGATTAGGAAAAGATTTGGGAAAAAATAAAGGAATAATCGCGATTGTGGGGGGACAAGAAAATGCAGAAAAACTTGTAAGAGTTTCTGAACACGATAGATTTGGTCTATATTTTCGGGCTTCAGATTATCATAATTTTTTGGTCCATATGGGTTACTCAACAACTAGAATAGTAATTCTAGATTCCAACCCTCTTAGTAATATGCTTGATGTCAATACGAAGGATTGTGCTAATGGTGTGAACTGCCCCAAGAATTTATACTCTTTTGGTGTTAAAAAAATATAAAAATTTTCAAACTTCCAACACCCAACAATAAACTTCTTCAAAAAATAATTTCTTTTTTCCTAATAATTCTTTTTTCCAAGACATCCATTTAATTCCTTTTGTTAATGAACTTGTGATTAAAAATATTTTTCCATTTTCTTTTAAATAATCTTTTGCTTGTTTCAAAAACTTGTTAATTATTTCAGAACCTTTTTTTCCACCTGTTGTTGCAAGTTGAGAACTTTGTGGTTCGTCTTTATTTTCAGGTAAATAAGGAGGATTAAAAACAATTAAATTATATTTCCCTTTAATACTTTCAAATAAATTCGATTGAATACAATTAAATTTTAATTTTCTGCAATGTTTAACAGCTTTTTTATTTATGTCCACAGAAGAAATATTTTCTTTTTTAATTCCAGATTTTAAAGCGGTTTGTAATTGAATTCCACTTCCACAACCAATTTCCAAAAAATTCATATTTTTATTTTTCTTTAATAAATTTACAATTTGTTTTTTTAAAATCTCTTGCATTAAATATGAATCTTCTGCTGGTTCATAAATCTCAAACATTTTAAGAGAAAAATTCTAAAATTTGATCTTTAAAAATAACAACTGTTATTAAAAGTCCGATTAGTAAAACCAAAAGCCCAACTAAAATAATCACAAAACCTTTTCCTTTCTTTTTTGGAATTGCATAATTTGAAATTTTTTGAACTTGTTGATTTTGTTGAGGGGGGGGAACGCCATAGCTTGAAACTTTTTGAACAGATTGACCTTGCACAAAATTTTGTTGAGTTTGTTGATTTTCTTTTTGAGAAGTGGTTTGAACAACAGGTTGAACTATTCCTTGAGATTGTAAAACTCTTGCAGCTTCTTCTATTTCTTCTTTTGAATAACCAGCATTATAAAAAGAAATCATAGCCTGCTTAAGTGATTCTCCTTTTTGCGTAGCTGATTTTAATCCTGCAAGAATATCTTCTCTTACCATTTTATGATATGCATTTTAAATCTTTAATACTTTACCATTTAAACACAAATGAGAAGTTTCGTGAAAAACATATCCAAATTCTTTTGCAAGTTCAATTGCTGGAGTTTCTTGTTGAAGGGTTCCATGAGAGGGGATAACATGTTTAGGTTTTAAAAGAGCAATAATTTCTCTTAAATCTTCACGACTTCCATGACCATGAACATGAACATCTGTTTGAATTTTAACTCCGATTTTCCTTAATTTTTTATCCATTTTTTCACGAGCTAAAACATTTTCAGAGGCAGGAATAATACTTGAAGAAAAAATCAAATTATCTTCAGGATGGAAATTAAAAGGGGTTTCTCCTTTTACAATTCTATCTAAAATGCTTCCTTTTTCTGCTTGATGACCTGTGCAAACAACAAGATATTTTCCCCTTTCTTTTTCAAGGTTTCGTAAAAAAGAATTTATTTGATTTCTATATTTTATGAGGGTTATATTTTTTGAAAAAGGGCATTTATTTATTTGTAATGCACAATTTACATATTTGTTTAAACTTCTTCCAATAAAAACTATTTTCCTATTTGTTTTTTTTGCAAACTCCACAATATTATTTAGTCTTTCAATATGAGATGAAAAAGTTGTTACAAAAAATGCAGAATTTCTATTTCTTACTTTTGAAAATGCGTCTTCTAATAAATGTCGTGCGATTATTTCGCTTCCTGGTTTTTTTTCTGTTGCAGAATACAAAGCATCAACAACAAGTGCTTTAACTCCTTTACTTCTTAATTCTTTTAATTTTTTATAATTTGGCTTTGCACCTAATGTTGGGTAATTATCAAATTTTAAATCTAAACCATAGAAAAAAATTCCTTCTTTTGTATGAAGTGCAACAAAATCACATTGAAGTGTTGAATGAGTTGTATGAATAAAATCTATTTTATAATTTTCATTTCTTCCTTTTACAAAAATAGTAGAATCTTCTTTAACAATAATTCTTTTATTTCTTAATTTTATTTTTTCATCTTTTAAAATTGCTTCTAAAACAGCCATTGTAAATGGAGTTCCATAAATATTTGCTTGAGGATATCGATTTGCGAGATAAGGCACCCCCCCAACATGGTCTAAATGAGCATGACCTATAAAAATTGCACGAACTTTATCTCTCCATCCAAGAGCATCTAAAACTCGGTCATCTGGAATTGCGTCAAATTTTCTTAATTGTTTTTCAGAATAATCTTGAAAAGATTCGTCCTGTAATTCAATCACACCAGGAATGTTCAACCCAATATCAAATATAAAAACATCTTCTCCAACTTTAACAGCAGTCATATTTCGTCCGACTTCTTCATAACCACCAATAGTGCAAATTTCCATCTTTTATATAAAATAGAAAGATAGTTTTAATAACCTTTCTCTCTTTATGAAGAAATGAAATCTCTTAAGCCATCGATGAGGGAAAAAAAAAGATATCTCTTGGTTAAAGGAGAAAATTTAAAAGAAAATGTTGAGAAAGCAATTCTCGAATATGTTGGAGTTTTAGGTTTTTCAAAAGCAAGTCCAAACTGGATTGAAATTAAAAAAGATTTTGGAATTGTTTCTGTGAATAGAAAAAGTGTTGATTTTGTTAAAGCAAGTTTTGTTATTTTTGAAAAAAAATTAGAAGTTGTAAAAGTTAGCGGGACGCTGAAGGGATTGGGGAAGTGAATGTTAAATTTAATACATCATCAAAAAACTTATAAACTGTTCAATCATTGAATTTTTATAGGGAGATATCTTAAAC